>JBIIWK010000058.1:0-13217 GCA_044338955.1 Burkholderiaceae bacterium | reverse complement strand
TCTTTGGCGTGATTAATTGTGTAGCGCGGGATCTCGATCGTGAGATCGGCAGAACCAATCTTTGCCTGGCAGGCTAAGCGCGAGGTCGTGGATAAGCCCCAGGCACGATCCAGTAGATCTTCTTCAGAATCTGAAGCCGCCTCAAGCGAATTAAAGCCGACCTTGACGACAACGTGACAGGTCGTGCAGGCGCAAGACAGTTCGCACGCGTGCTCAAGCTCAACGTGATTGTCTAACAGCACGCGACAAATCGATTCGCCTGCAGGTGCGTTATCAATGACCATGCCCTCGGGGCAAACGTCAGGATGAGGAAGAACCGTAATTTTTGCCATAACCTTCAATTCTCAAAGTTCATTAAGCGACTTACCCTTCAACGCCGCACGAATACTGCGATCCATACGTTGTGCAGCAAAATCATCTGTCACATCTGACAGCGCTTTGGTCGCAACACGAATCGCTTCAATATCATCACCCTGCGCGCACAACTGTGTTGCCTGCAACTGCTGGGCAATACGCGTTTGTTGCGCCGCACTTAACAAATCAGCATCAGCCGCCAATGCCGCCTCAACCGACTCAACAAGTTGTTGCGCATCAACTTGCTGCTCACGCAACATCCGCATTTTGGCATCGTGATCCGCCAGCGTGATGCTGTCCGACAGCATCTTTGACACTTCATCATCGGTTAAACCATACGAGGGTTTAACGGTCACTGAGGCTTCAACGCCCGAGCCCTGCTCGCGCGCCGTCACACTCAACAATCCGTCAGCATCTACCTGAAACGTCACGCGAATACGCGCCGCACCCGCCACCATCGGTGGGATGCCACGCAACTCAAAGCGCGCCAGCGAACGGCAATCCGCGACCAAGTCACGTTCACCTTGCACCACGTGCACTGCTAGCGCCGTTTGACCATCTTTAAAGGTGGTGAACTCTTGCGCGCGGGCGACCGGGATCGTACTGTTACGTGGGATGATGTGCTCAACCAAGCCGCCCATGGTTTCTAAACCAAGGGTCAAGGGCGTAACATCCAATAACAACCAGTCTTCGCCTGGATTGCGATTACCTGCCAACAAGTTGGCTTGCAAGGCAGCCCCCAAGGCCACGACCTGATCCGGATCCAAATCCGTTAACGGCGCTTTACCAAACAAGGTTTGAACAGCGGCCTGCACAAGCGGCATGCGCGTTGCCCCGCCAACCATCACGACACCCTGCACGTCTTTGATGGTGAGCCCTGCATCTTTTAAGACTTGCCGCGCACAGGCCAGCGTACGCTCAACCAACGACTGCGCAAGCGCTTCAAACGCCATCCGCGTTAAAGACAAATCAATTTTTGCGGCACCCAGCAGCAATGTTTCAGTGTGCGAGGCATGATCGGTGAGCGCTTCACGCAACCGACGCGAGGCACTGAGCAACGCACGCCGTGCAGCGTGATCCAAATCGTTCAGACAATGCACGCCGGCAAAATAATCCGCCAAGGCCGCATCAAAATCATCTCCACCCAGGGCGGTATCGCCGCCGGTTGCCACAACCTCAAATACGCCGCGCGTCAGTTTCAACAACGAGACGTCAAACGTGCCGCCACCCAAATCAAAAACGGCATACAGGCCTTCAGAGCCGTGATCAAGCCCGTAAGCGATCGCAGCAGCAGTAGGTTCGTTTAATAAACGTAAGACATTCAAGCCGGCTAAACGTGCGGCATCGCGTGTTGCCTGACGCTGGGCATCATCAAAATATGCAGGCACAGTAATCACAGCGCCCACAAGCTCATCGCCCAAGTTACCTTCGGCTAAAAATTTTAATTTTTCTAAAATTTTTGCAGCCACCTCAACGGGCGATACATCGGCATGTTGTGTATGGATTTTGACGCTCTGGCTATCACGTACAAAATTAAACGGCATACCAGAAGCTAAGGCGTCGTCGTAAGAACGCCCCATCAGGCGTTTGACCGACACTAAGGTATCAAGCGGATATTGCGCTTGCTGCGCCAACGCCTCGACACCGATTAACGCCGCACCGCCGGCTTGATACAAGACAGCTGATGGCACAAGATGGCGCCCCAACTCGTCGGGCAACACTTCAGCCACGCTACTGCGCACCGAAGCCACCAGTGAATGTGTAGTACCTAAATCAATCCCGACCGCCAAGCGTCGTTGATGCGGGGCCGGCGACTCGCCTGGTTCAGAAATCTGCAATAAAGCCATAGGTACGTTTTAAACTTCTGTAGTTTGGAGCTGAGTGGTTAATTTATCTAGAAACATCCACTCGCGGATACGACTAGCGGCTTGCTTGTACTGTTCAGAGTTAAGCGCCTCAGATACGGCTTGCTGACAATGCGCCAAAGCCAACTCAATTTCTTGAGATAAGGCCTCGCGCGCAGGAATATTTTGAGGATCATCCAAACACTCATCAAGCTGTTCGTGCCATGACATTTGTTGCACCAAAAACTCAGGTGCCATCGCCGTGTTAGTTTCAGTTTGCAAGTCGATGCCAGCAAGCTCGCACAAATAACGCGCCCGCAACAGCGGGTGCTTGAGCACGCGATAGGCTTCGTTGGCCTGCGCACTCCATTGCATGGCTACCCTGCGTTCGGGTGCTGAACGCGTGGCAAAGCGATCGGGGTGAACCGCTTGCGCCACGTGTTTCCAGGCCCCCTCGAGTTGCGCAGCATCTAGTGCGAAGCTACGCGGCAAATCAAACAGCGCAAAATGATCTAAAGCGTTCACTGGCGGTTATACCGTAAACGATTCGCCGCAGCCGCAGGTCGCCTTTTCGTTGGGATTACGAAACTTAAAGCCTTCGTTCAAGCCTTCGCGCGCGTAATCAAGCTCAGTGCCTTCGAGGTAGGCCAAACTTTTGGGGTCAATAAACACTTTGACACCAAAGCTTTCAAAGACCTGATCTTCTGAGGCGGGCTCATCCACGTACTCAAGCTTGTAAGCCATACCCGAACAACCCGTGGTGCGAACGCCTAAACGCAAGCCGATCCCGCCGCCGCGCTTTTGCAGATATTTGCCGATATGGTCGGCGGCCTGAACAGTCAGTGTGACAGCCATGGCTTATCCTTGGTGTTTGTCTTTGTAGTCTTGAACCGCTGCTTTGATGGCGTCTTCTGCCAAAATTGAACAATGGATTTTGACAGGAGGCAACGCAAGCTCTTCGGCAATTTGGGTATTGCGAATGGTCAATGCTTGGTCAAGTGTCTTACCCTTTACCCACTCGGTCACCAACGAACTTGAGGCAATGGCAGAACCACAACCATAAGTTTTAAAGCGCGCGTCTTCAATGATGCCTGCGGCGTTGACACGAATCTGCAGTTTCATCACGTCGCCACAGGCTGGTGCACCCACCATGCCTGTGCCAACCTGATCGTCGCCCTTGTCAAAGGTGCCGACGTTGCGGGGGTTTTCGTAATGATCCAGTACTTTTTCGCTGTATGCCATGTGTAATCTCCAACTTATACGTTTAGTGGGCGGCCCACTGAACCGAATTCAAATCGATACCGTCTTTGGCCATTTCCCAAAGAGGCGACATGTCACGCAGCTTACCTACGCGCGCTTTGAGCAACTCAACTGCAAAGTCAATTTCTTTTTCGGTGGTGAAGCGGCCGATGGTAAAGCGAATTGAACTATGTGCCAACTCATCATTACGCCCTAAGGCACGCAACACGTAAGACGGCTCAAGACTAGCCGAAGTGCAGGCAGAACCACTTGATACTGCGAGCTCTTTAATCGCCATAATCAGGGATTCGCCCTCAACATAGTTGAAGCTGACGTTCAAGTTATGCGGCACGCGTTGCTCGATGTCACCGTTAAGATAGACCTCTTCAATTTGTGACAAACCCGCCCACAGACGATCACGCAACATACGGATACGCTCGTTTTCAGTGCCCATTTCGGCTTGTGCCAAGGCAAAAGCCTCGCCCATACCCACGATTTGATGCGTAGCCAGTGTGCCCGAGCGAAAACCGCGCTCGTGACCACCGCCGTGCATTTGCGCCTCGATGCGGATACGCGGTTTACGACGTACGTAAAGCGCACCAATACCTTTGGGGCCATAAGTTTTGTGCGCACAGAACGACATCAAATCGACTTTGAGTGTTTGCAGATCGATATTGACTTTGCCGGTTGCCTGCGCGGCATCGACGTGAAAAATGATGTTGTTTTCGCGGCAGATTTCGCCGAGCGTTGCAATCGGTTGAATCACGCCGATTTCGTTGTTCACAAACATCACAGACACTAAAACGGTATCGGGGCGAATCGCTGCTTTAAAGGCGTCGAGATTAATCAAACCGTCTTCTTGTACGTCAAGATAGGTGACCTCAAAGCCTTGGCGCTCGAGTTCGCGACACGGGTCAAGCACCGCTTTGTGCTCGGTTTTGACAGTGATGATGTGCTTACCGCGTTCAGCATAAAAGCCAGCCGCACCTTTGATTGCGAGGTTGTTTGACTCGGTGGCGCCTGAAGTCCAGATGATTTCGCGTGGGTCAGCATTCACCAGCGAAGCCACTTGATCACGTGCGCGTTCAACGGCCTCTTCGGCCTCCCAGCCATAAGCATGGCTGCGCGACGCTGGATTACCTGCGTGCTCGTAGAGCCAAGGAATCATCTTGTCGACCACTTTGGGGTCAACAGGGGTGGTGGCTGAATAGTCTAAATAAATCGGTAATGAGGACATTGAGAGCTCCTAGGCGTTTGCAGCAGAAGGCTGTTTGACGGTAAGTGGTGTATTCACCAGGTTGACACGCACGCCAGCGCCATTGGCCTGACTTGCCTCTTGGATTTGACGTAAACGCTGCTGATCAACCAAATCTTGCAAGGCCACAGAATCCAAAAAATCAACCATCTTACGATTGAGTGTCGACCAGAGCTCGTGGGTCATACAGATGCCTTGCTTGCCATCTGTACCGGTGGCACAGTCAGTTTTACCCGCACAGCTGGTCGCGTCGATGGGTTCGTCGACGGCAAAAATGATGTCAGCCACGGTGATCGTACGCGCCAGACGCGCCAAGGTGTAGCCGCCGCCTGGGCCGCGCACGCTTTCAACCAACTCGTGACGGCGCAACTTGCCAAACAGCTGCTCAAGATAAGACAGAGAAATATTTTGTCGCTGGCTGATCGCCGACAAGGTGACGGGCCCGCTTTGCTGACGCAAAGCAAGGTCAATCATGGCCGTAACAGCAAAACGCCCTTTTGTGGTGAGTCGCATGACAGTGTCCTTTAAAACAAAGCGGTTACACAGCGCAACCACTTATCCGACTAAACAACTCAAGTATACACAATTCTTGACTGTTTTACTAGGGAATAGCCTCAAAGCCCCTAGGGTGATCGCGATTTGTACCAAAAAAAAACCGCACGCGGCGGTTTTTTTCAGCTTGACCTCAGCAGCGTCAACAGGTGAAAAACCTTACGCAGCTTGGTACTGCGTAGCGCGCTTCCGAACCAATTCAAGCACACCCTGGCAAGAGTCTTCAAGGTAATCCAACACTTTACCGAAGCCTTCAGGGCCGCCGTAATAGGGATCGGGCACCGTGGCTTCTTCGAATTCGTTGGCAAAGCGCATCAACAACATCAGTTTGTGCTGATGTAATTTTGGACACTGTTGTTGCATGGCCGAGAGGTTCTCCCAATCCATGGCCAAAATCAGGTCGTATTCGCGGTAATCTTCAGCGGTGACCTGACGGGCAACGTGCTCGGCGATTTCGTAGCCGCGTTTGCGGGCTGCTGCCAGCGCGCGCGGATCAGCGGCTTCACCAAGGTGAAAATTATGTGTGCCGGCAGAATCAATGCCCACGACCTCAGCGAGGCCAGCTTCTTTGATCAGGTGGCGAAAAACGCCTTCAGCACTGGGGGAGCGGCAAATGTTACCCGTGCATACGAAAAGAACTTTTGTCATCATGGTGCGTATTGTGCGGGAAAACCCCTAACATGTCTAGAGATTTTTTCGGCAAATTCGTAAAAAATTTCACAAGGGAGACAAAATTTAATCTTTATACATTTCAATGGGTTACGTTATTATTATTTAGAATTAAATAGTCCATATAGTGAAAAATTGCAGGGCTGGTACCAAAAAAACACAAAAAATTTTGCCGCTTCCTTTCTGAAATGCACCGACTCAACGCCTGGCTAAGACTTTTACGCACCAGAGAGGAGCACGCGGTCTTTGAGCGCCTTCAACGCGTCGCGAGCCGCAGCAGCCTGCTCAAATTCAAGGTTGCGAGCATGGTCTAGCATCAGCTTTTCGAGACGTTTAAACTCTTTTGCCAGTGCTTTTTCGTCTGTAAGCAATGCGTAAGAAGACAGATCTTCAGGCTGATCTCTAAACGCTGGGGCCACAATGCCGTCGATCAGTTCACGCACCGCCTTGCGCACGCTTCGCGGTTCAATACCGTGTTCAAGGTTAAACGCGAGCTGTTTATTGCGGCGCCTTTCGGTTTCGCCCATCGCGCGTTTCATTGAATCGGTGATGCGATCGGCATACAAAATAGCGCGGCCATTCAAGTTACGTGCGGCGCGGCCAATCGTTTGAATCAAACTGCGATCCGAACGCAAAAAGCCTTCTTTGTCGGCATCCAAAATCGCGACTAAGGACACCTCAGGGATGTCGAGCCCCTCGCGTAACAAGTTAATACCCACTAGCACGTCGAATACACCAAGGCGCAGATCACGAATAATTTCAACACGCTCGACCGTATCGATATCTGAATGCAGATAGCGCACGCGCTGGCCACTTTCGGTCAGGTAGTCGGTTAAATCCTCAGCCATACGCTTGGTGAGTGTTGTCACCAACACACGTTCTTGCACCGCCGTGCGCAATTTAATTTCGCCCAACAAGTCGTCGACCTGTGTGCGGGCTGGGCGCACCTCGACAATGGGGTCCACCAAACCTGTCGGGCGCACCACTTGCTCAACCACGTGATCAGAATGCGCCTGCTCGTAATTGCCCGGCGTGGCAGAGACAAACACACACTGACGCATGCGCGACTCAAACTCTTCCATTTTTAACGGGCGATTATCCATGGCCGAGGGCAGGCGAAAACCATAAGTCACAAGCGTTTCTTTACGCGCACGATCGCCACGATACATACCACCTAACTGACCGATCGTGACGTGGCTTTCATCGATAAACATCAAGGCGTCACGGGGCAGATAATCAATCATCGTGGGCGGCGGATCACCGGGTGCAGCACCCGATAGATGGCGCGAATAATTTTCAATGCCTTTACAAAAGCCTAGCTCAGAGAGCATCTCAAGATCAAAGCGTGTGCGCTGTTCGATACGTTGGGCTTCGATCAAGTGACCTGAATCGACAAATTGTTTGACGCGCTCGCGCAGCTCTTGCTTGATTGTTTCAATCGCGCGCAAGACGGTATCGCGCGGTGTGACGTAATGCGAACCTGGGTACACGGTAAAGCGCGGTACCTTCTGACGCACCTTGCCGGTCAAGGGATCAAATAATTCTAGGCTTTCAACTTCATCATCAAACAGTGTTAAGCGCACCGCAAGCTCGGCGCTTTCGGCCGGAAAAATATCGATCGTTTCGCCGCGTGCGCGAAACGTACCGCGCGTGAACTCAAGATCATTGCGCTCGTATTGCATGGCCACTAAGCGCTCAAGGATTTCGCGTCGTGCAATACGATCGCCCGCGCGCAATATCAGCACCATGGCATGGTAATCAGCGGGGTTACCGATACCGTAAATACATGACACCGTGCCTACAATAATCGTGTCGCGCCGCTCAAGCAAACTTTTAGTGGCCGACAAGCGCATCTGTTCAATGTGCTCGTTGATTGATGAATCTTTTTCGATAAACAGATCACGAGTCGGTACGTATGCCTCAGGTTGGTAGTAGTCGTAATACGATACAAAATATTCAACCGCATTTTTTGGAAAAAACTCGCGCATCTCGGCGTACAGTTGTGCAGCCAGTGTTTTGTTAGGTGCCAAGACAATTGCAGGCCGACCCAGGCGCGCAATCATGTTCGCCATCGTGAAGGTTTTACCCGAGCCGGTCACGCCTAGCAGTGTTTGCGACATCAAACCATCGCGCACGCCCTGCTCGAGTAAGTCGATCGCACGCGGCTGGTCCCCACCGGGCGGATACGGTTGGTACAAGTGAAAGGGGCTATCGGGATAATCGACAAAACGTCCCTTCTCGTTGCCGGTTGAAATGGCAGCGTTATAGATGGTCTCGACGGGTGCGGGGATGTAACCTGCTGAAGCGGGCGCAGTAGCGCCGACTGCCGGTGCGGGCTCAGAGGAGGCAGCCTGGGTGGCCTCGGGTACCGTACCATTCGGACTAGTAGCCAAATCGCTATCTGTCTGGCTTAAAAGCCCACTAACAGGCAACAGCGCGGCTACAGTTTGAGGCTCGGCCGCGGGGCTTGCATGACAGGACTCGGGATTCAGGGTCGCGCCCAGAGACACGGGAGCGGCATGTTCTGGCAGAATTTGCTCGGTTGTTTTTTTGCTCTTGCGGGTGGCCATGCTAGACTTATTCGGGATACCCCTCGGACTGAGGGTAACCCATCATTATGTTCTCTGAAAATGCGTACGTCTACCCTAACCTTGTCACACTTATCATTTACACACTAAAAGCCAAATGAGCACCCTCTTTCAAGCCGTTGAACTTGCCCCCCGCGATCCAATCCTGGGCTTAAACGAACAATTTAATGCCGACACCCGAGCCACCAAGGTCAATCTGGGTGTGGGCGTGTATTACGACGATAACGGCAAAATTCCTCTACTTAAGGCTGTGCACACTGCTGAGGTGGCGCGCGTTGAGGCTGCGGCCGCACGCGGTTACTTGCCGATCGAAGGCATCGCTGGTTACAACAAAGGTGCGCAAGAGCTCGTGCTGGGTAAAAACTCGGCACTGATCGCTGCGGGCCGCGTCGTAACCATGCAAGCCTTGGGCGGCACGGGTGCACTCAAAATTGGTGCTGACTTTATTAAGCAACTGGTACCCAACGCCAAGGTCGCAATCAGTGACCCGAGCTGGGAAAACCACCGCGCCCTCTTTGAGCGCGCAGGCTTTGAGGTTGTGACGTATCCCTATTACAACGCAGCTACGCACGGGCTGAATTTTGAGGGCATGCTGGCTGGCTTAAAAGCGCTGCCACCGAAAAGCGTGGCGGTCTTACACGCCTGCTGCCACAACCCAACCGGCGTTGATCTTACAACCGAGCAATGGAAAGCCGTTGCAGAGGTCGTCAAAGCAGGCAACTTAATCCCGTTCTTAGACATCGCCTACCAAGGCTTTGGCGACGGGCTCGAGCAAGATGCCTCGGCAGTACGAATCTTCGCAGATTTAGATATGACGATGTTCATCAGCTCATCGTTTTCTAAATCGTTCTCGCTCTACGGCGAGCGCGTGGGCGCCCTGACCATTGTCACCGGCAGCCAGGACGAATCCAATCGCGTGCTGAGCCAGGTTAAGCGCGTGATTCGCACCAACTATTCAAACCCGCCCACACACGGTGGCACGATCGTGTCTACTGTCTTGAACACACCCGAGCTTTTTGCCCTGTGGGATCAAGAGCTAGCCGGCATGCGCGACCGGATCCGCCTGATGCGTCGTCAGATCGTCGAAAAACTGGCGCAGTACGGCGCCAAGCAAGACTTCAGTTTCGTGATGAAACAGCGTGGCATGTTCTCGTTTTCGGGGATGACAGCGCCTCAGGTCGAGCGCTTGCGCACCGAGCATGGCATCTACGCGGTAAGTAGCGGCCGGATTTGTGTGGCTGCACTCAATAGCAAAAATATCGATGTCGTGGCTCAAGCGATGGCTGAGGTCATGAAAAACGCGTAAAGCGTGGCAGCGAACGATGACGGGCATGCAAGATGCAAGCTCGTCATCCTAGTTAAACATCTTTACCGAGTTCTTGAAGCGACTCAAGGCGCGAAGCTAAATTTAGCTTGAAAGCAGCCCCAGCCTGAAGGTAACACCCTCTTTAACTGTATTTTTATACAGAAAAATTTGCACAATTGCAGTAAATCGTGCAGAATACACCTGTATAAAAAAACAGCTCGGCTAATACTAGCCTAAAGGATGCTTTCCATGTCGCTCAAGCTTACCAATCGTCAGCAACAGATTCTGGATCTTATCCGTCAGGCGATTGTGAACACGGGGTTTCCGCCCACACGGGCCGAACTCGCCACGGTGCTAGGCTTTAAGTCTGCCAATGCCGCTGAAGATCACCTTCGTGCGTTAGCACGCAAAGGCGTCATTGAACTGACGGCCGGTGCCTCAAGGGGCATTCGTTTAACTGACTTAGCCAATGAGTCAATTCAAGCCGATGTTGACACCGAACTCCCGGCTGATCGCCCTCGTCTTAAAACCCTACCTGGTGCAGGCTTTTTGCTGTTGCCTTTGATTGGGCGCGTTGCCGCAGGTCATCCAATCTTGGCAACCGAAAACATCGAAAAAGAAATCAACGTCGATCTCGATATGTTTGCTGAACGGCCTGACTATCTGCTCAAGGTAAAAGGCCTTAGTATGCGCGATGCCGGCATCTTAGATGGCGACTTACTTGCGATTAAAAAAGCAAGCGATGCCCGCAACGGCCAAATCGTAGTCGCCCGCATTGATGAAGAAGTGACCGTCAAACGCTTAAGCAAGTCAGGCGGGCGTATTGAGTTGTTGCCTGAAAATTCAGATTTTCAGGCGATTCAAATTCAACCGGGGCAAGACTTCTCGCTTGAGGGTATTGCTGTGGGTTTAATTCGCAATACTACGCTGCACTAAACATCGCGCCATTTTTCTAGATCGCGGCGATCTCGCTTTGTTGGGCGCGCTTTAATCTCTTGCGACGGCTCGGTAAAATATTTGCGCTTTTCTGCCGCGGCTTCCCGTGCCATCAAACTCTCGGGCGTTTCATCAAATAACATGCGCGCCAGAGGTGCCGAGCGCCTCGTTTCTGTCACGGCACGCACCCACAGTTCAAAGCGTTCTTGTTCGCGCTGTATCAACAAGCGGTCACCAACCTTAACTGTTCTGGCGGGCTTGACGCGTTCATCGTGCAACTGCACGCGCCCAGCCTCGATTGCCAACACGGCTTGCGCACGCGATTTAAAAAATCGTGCCGCCCACAACCACTTATCGATTCGCACCACATCAAGATTATCTGGCATTTTTTATCTCGAAAAAAAGCGCCGTAACTCTACGGCGCTTTTTCGGTCAAGCTAACAGCACCCTTAGGCAAAATGGCAACAGGATTTGACATCCACAGTAAGCGTTAATGCTTAATCACTGGATCCGTAGCAGTAGCGGTCTCTGCTGACTTCGCCACAACCGTCTCGGCAACAGCTGCATCGTCGGCAAGTGGAGTTAGGGGATTCACAAGCGCAACCTCTAACACTTTATCAATCCAGCGCACCGGAACAATCTCGAGTTGATTCTTAACGTTGTCAGGGATCTCAGTCAGATCCTTGACGTTTTCTTCAGGAATCAGCACGGTCTTGATACCACCGCGGTGTGCTGCCAAGAGTTTTTCTTTCAATCCACCGATGGCTAGCACTTCGCCGCGCAAGGTGATTTCACCCGTCATCGCCACATCAGCGCGAACAGGATTTTGCGTTAAGGCCGACACAATTGCCAAGGTGATCGCAATACCTGCTGACGGGCCGTCTTTAGGTGTCGCCCCTTCAGGAAAGTGCACGTGAATGTCACGCTTCTCAAACACGTTATCCGTGATCCCTAAACGTCGAGCACGGGCACGTACAACGCTACGTGCTGCCTCGACCGACTCTTTCATCACATCGCCGATTGAACCGGTACGCTGAATCACGCCTTTACCAGGCATATCGGCAACTTCGATAGTGAGCAAATCGCCACCCACCTCGGTCCAGGCCAAACCATTGACTTGTCCAATCTGGTTTTCTTTCTCGGCCATCCCAAAGGTAAACCGGCGCACACCTAAATAGTCGCTCAGATTTTCAGACGTAACCGTCACCTTTGCAGGCACCTTTTTAGACTTTGTCGCTTTCAGCGCTTCGCTATCGGCTAACAGTTTTTTGACAACCTTACGGCAGATTTTTCCGATATCACGTTCAAGCGAGCGCACTCCGGCTTCGCGTGTGTAATAACGCACAATGTCACGCAAAGCTGATTCTTCGACGATCAACTCATCTGCCTTCACACCGTTGTTTGTCATCACCTTAGGCAACAGGTGATCCATCGCGATATGAATTTTCTCTTCTTCGGTATAACCCGAGAGGCGAATGACCTCCATCCGATCTAACAACGCAGCCGGAATATTCAAGGTATTGCTTGTAGCCACAAACATCACGTCAGACAAATCGAAATCGACCTCAACGTAATGATCTTGAAAGGTGTGGTTTTGCTCTGGATCAAGCACCTCTAGCAACGCCGAAGCGGGATCACCCCTGAAGTCCATTCCAAGCTTGTCGATCTCATCTAACAAAAACAGTGGGTTACGCACTGCAACCTTAGACATATTTTGTAATATCTTGCCCGGCATTGAACCGATGTAGGTGCGGCGATGGCCACGGATCTCAGCCTCATCGCGCACGCCACCCAATGCCATACGAATGAATTTACGATTCGTCGCTTTGGCAATCGATTGACCCAGCGAGGTTTTACCCACGCCTGGAGGGCCCACCAGACAGAGAATCGGCGCCTTAATTTTGTCGACCCGCTGTTGCACAGCAAGATATTCAAGAATACGTTCTTTGACTTTGTCTAAGCCGTAGTGATCGTCATCGAGCACGCTTTCGGCATTGGGAATCGAATGATTTACCTTGCTCTTTTTGCGCCAGGGCAAATTGATCACGGTGTCGATGTAGTTGCGCACCACCGTCGCCTCCGCTGACATCGGCGACATCAGCTTGAGCTTTTTAAGTTCGCCATCGACTTTCTTTTTGGCGTCTTTCGGCAGATGTGCGGCAAGAATTTTCTTTTCAAGTTCTTCGATGTCGGCACCCTCTTCGCCTTCACCTAGCTCTTTTTGAATCGCTTTCACTTGTTCGTTCAGATAGTAGTCACGTTGACTTTTTTCCATCTGCTTTTTCACGCGACCGCGAATACGCTTTTCAACCTGGAGAATATCAATCTCAGTTTCGAGCTGCGTCAATAGCGCCTCGAGGCGCGCTGAAGTCGAAATGACTTCAAGCATTTTCTGCTTTTGCTCGAGCTTGAGTGGCAAGTGCGCAGCGATGGTATCGGCTAAGCGACCCGCATCATCAATGCCCGCCAATGAG
>JBIIWK010000297.1:0-3916 GCA_044338955.1 Burkholderiaceae bacterium | reverse complement strand
AAAAGTTGATGCACGTAACATGCCGTGAATAGCCTGTCATCATAACTTATAATTCCGTTTAGATCGGCAAAACAAGCTTACGTCAAGTTCGCAAAGCTACTGCTTCATAACGACTTTGCCCAGACCAGTTTGCTCATACCTGAATCAGGTTCTGGGTTAGACGGTTCGCTTTCGCTGAAGGGGTTGCCTGGGCAGAAAAAAAACCAGGCGTTGATTTTTGCCTTTTAACGTCAGGCACTCGCTCTGCGCTCCGCGTTTCAGCGCTATTTTGCCCTCCAGACCGCGTTTTACATTTCAAAAAGCACCGACTTATGGCCATTACCGAACAAGAAGTCACCCGAATCGCCCGACTGGCACGACTCTCCTTGTCGCCCGAGCAAAATACGCAGGCACAGGGCGATCTCACTAAGATTCTAGGGCTGATCCAAGAGCTCCAGGCGGTCGACACGCGCGGGATTGAGCCGCTCGCCCACCCTTTGTCTGCCCTGCGAGACGTGCATTTGCGGCTACGTGAAGATATTGTCACCGAGACCTCCTCGCCAGAGCGACGCGAAGCGCTCATGGTCAACGCCCCAGGCAAGGCTGAAGGGCTATTTTTGGTTCCAAAGGTGATTGAATAAATGAGCGCTGCACTCCACACGTTTTCATCTTTGGCCAGCCTTCAGGCTGCCTTAGCGCAAGGCAAGCTCAGTGCGACTGAGTTGGCTCAGGATTGCCTCAGGCAAATTCAGGCGCAACAGGCGCTTAATGCCTTTGTGCACGTCGACGCCGACCTCACGCTCGCGCAGGCGCGCGCGGCCGATGCCAGCCGTGCTGCCGGCACAGCTGGCCCGTTGTCTGGGTTGCCAATTGGACATAAAGATCTGTTCGTTACGCAAGGCTGGCGTAGTACGGCCGGCAGCAACATGCTTAAAAATTACGTCAGTCCGTTTGACGCAACTGTCGTCAACAAACTGTTGACTGCAGGCTGCGTCAGCCTAGGCAAACTCAACTGCGATGAGTTTGCCATGGGCTCGGGTAACGAGCACTCGGCCTTCGGACCAGCCCATAACCCCTGGGATCTCGCTTGCGTACCTGGTGGCTCGTCGGGTGGGTCGGCTGCAGCGGTGGCGGCACGACTCGTTTTCGCAAGCACTGGCACAGATACAGGGGGTTCGGTACGCCAACCGGCCGCACTATGCGGTGTCAGCGGCATCAAGCCCACTTACGGCATCGTCTCGCGTTATGGCATGATCGCCTACGGCTCGAGTCTGGACCAAGCCGGCGTCCTAGCGCCGGCCGCTGCCGATTTGGTTCCATTACTCGACACTATCAGCGGCTTTGACGTCCGCGACGCCACCAGCGCCGAGCAGTGCCACGGCGTCCCCAACGCACCTGGACGCATTCAAAGCGAGTTCGACAAAGCGAACGCTCACTTTCATTCTCAGGCCTCATTACCCCTCAAGGGTTTACGCATTGGCGTACCGAGCGAGTATTTTGGCGAGGGGCTGTCACCTGAGGTTGGGGCAGCCATTGAAGCCGCCTTGGTTCAATTCGAACAACTTGGCGCGCAACGTGTTTCGATCTCGTTACCACGCACACGCCTGTCGATCCCAGCCTATTACGTTATCGCACCTGCCGAAGCCTCCAGCAACCTGTCGCGCTACGATGGGGTGCGCTATGGGCATCGCAGCAACTCCTATACCGATCTCGCTGACATGACCGGTCGCTCGCGCGCCGAGGGCTTTGGAGAAGAGGTGCAACGCCGTATTTTAGTGGGTACGTATGTGCTTTCGCACGGCTATTACGACGCCTATTACCTGCAGGCTCAACGCTTGCGCCGCATGATCGCCGACGATTTTCAGGCGGCCTTCACGCAAAAATGCGATGTCATCATGGGCCCGGTCACGCCCACAGTGGCCAAGGCAATCGGCGACAATCAAGACGACCCTACCGCAGACTGGTTAGCGGATATTTACACGCTCGGTTTAAACCTTGCCGGGCTGCCCGGTATGTCGGTGCCATGCGGTTTTGGTCAAAGTGCCGCCGGCAAGCCTTTGCCCATTGGCTTACAAATCATCGGTGACTATTTTGATGAGGGCCGTTTGTTGGCCGTTGCACATCAATATCAACTTGCCACCGACTGGCATCAACGTATCGCGGGGCAAGCATAATGGCTTATGAAATTGTCATTGGTCTCGAAACCCATACCCAGCTTTCGACCCAGACCAAAATTTTTTCAGGGAGCAGCACGCGTTATGGTGCGCAACCCAACACGCAGGCCAACGAAGTCGATATGGCCTTGCCAGGCACCTTGCCAGTCATGAACCGTGCCGCTGTTGAGCATGCGATTCGCTTTGGGCTGGCCGTGGGTGCCACCATCGCACCACGCTCGATTTTTGCGCGTAAAAACTATTTTTATCCAGACCTACCCAAAAACTATCAAATCAGTCAATACGAAATCCCCGTGGTATTGGGCGGATCCCTAACGTTTTTTGTCGGCGACAAAGAAACGACGATTAATCTCACCCGCGCCCATCTCGAAGAAGACGCCGGTAAATCATTGCACGACAATTACATTGGCCCTCATGGCGAGCTCTCAACCGGCATCGATTTAAACCGAACCGGCACACCGCTGCTTGAAATCGTCACTGAGCCTGAAATGCGCTCAGCAGCCGAGGCCGTCGCCTACGCCAAGACGCTGCACAGCCTCGTGATGTGGCTAGGCATTTGCGATGGCAACATGCAAGAGGGTTCGTTTCGGGTCGACGTCAACGTATCAGTGCGCCCTGTCGGGCAAAAAGAATTTGGCACACGCGCCGAAATCAAAAACGTCAACTCTTTTCGCTTCATCGAGCGCGCCATCAACTACGAAGTGCGCCGCCAAATTGAACTCATCGAAGACGGTGGCAAGGTTGTTCAAGAAACCCGCCTCTACGACGCCGATCTTGACGAAACACGCAGCATGCGCAGCAAAGAAGACGCGCATGACTACCGTTATTTTCCTGATCCCGATTTGCCACCATTGGTGATTGGTCAAGACTGGATCGATCAAGTCCAACAGTCGATGCCGGCCTTACCCGACGAACTTAAACACCGCTTTATCAATGAGTTTGGCATTGCCCCCATCGATGCGGCGCAACTTTCTAGCAGCCGGGAGATGGCAACTTATTTCTTAGATGTCCTCGAAGCACTCGAGTCAGATCCTGCTGACTTAGCTAACGTGACTGCCTTGCGCCCTGGGCGGGCCAAACTTGCTGCCAACTGGCTAATGGGTGAAGTCTCGGCGACCCTGAACCGCGAAGAAAAAGATCTCGCGCAATGTCCAGTCGCACCACCTCTGCTGGCCGCGCTGCTCAAGCGAATTTTAGACAACACCATCTCAAATAAAATTGCACGCGACGTGTTCGCAGCGATGTGGGCCGGCGAAGAAAATGGTCAACCCGATGCCATCATTGCGGCGAAGGGTCTGACACAGATCAATGACTCGGGTGCCATCGAAGCCATGATCGACGCCGTGCTGGCAGCCAATGCCGCCATCGTGGCCGAGTACCGTGCCGGCAAACAAAAGGGCTTCAATTCACTCGTAGGCCAGATTATGAAAGCGGCCAAGGGCAAGGCGAACCCGCAGCAAGTCAATGATTTGCTAAAGGCCAAGCTAGATCAGGCTTAAGCCGTATGCCGTCCCCCAGCACAGTCGTTGGGGGTTAGGTCAATTTTGAAGATCGCAGTTTTTTAGCATTAAAAAACTGCACAACGCTGACTCTTTTAATGAATTCCGTATCGCGCCCGATATGCCAGCACAGCCTCGCGATGCTGCGCAAACTCGGCGTTCTGTTTAAGCAACGCCAAGATGTCGTCAAGCGAGGCGATTGTCACCACCGGCAAGCCGTAGCGCTGTTGCACCTCTTGCACCGCTGAGTGCGGTGATAACTGT
>JBIIWK010000057.1:0-13283 GCA_044338955.1 Burkholderiaceae bacterium | reverse complement strand
CATCAATCACTGACTCGGGCAAACGAAAGCGCGGAATCTGCGAGCGAATAAAACCACCGGCTTTGGCTTCGCCGTCAAACACGGTGACTTGGTAACCAAGTGGCAGCAGATCGCGTGCGACAGTGAGCGAAGCGGGGCCCGCACCAACGCAGGCAATACGCTTGCCATTGGGTGCGGCGATCGCCGGCATGCGACTTTTGATGTCGCTTTTATTGTCAGCCGCGACACGCTTCAAGCGACAGATCGCAACGGGTTCTGGTTTCTCACCATTGTTTTCTTCAACGCGACCGCGTCGGCATGCGGGTTCACAGGGGCGATCACAGGTGCGACCCAATACACCCGGAAACACATTCGAGACCCAGTTCACCATGTAGGCGTCGGTATAGCGACCTTGGCCGATTAAACGGATGTATTCAGGGACGGGGGTGTGTGCTGGGCATGCGTACTGACAGTCGACTACTTTGTGAAAATAGGTTGGGTCAGTCAAATTTGTCGGTTGCAAAACGAATCTCCTGTCCGCCGAAGCGTATTTTTTTGATTGACTCTTTGCCAAGTCTAAGTTGATTGACGCTAGTCAAGACTCGACAATTAGAATCCCCGTAATACACATAGTCTAATGTGGCGCGGGGATTCTTGCACGTTGATATTGAGGGCTTTGGGATCGGGCTAGCATTCTTTTCCTGAAGGGTTGATGCCCCCTAACTTTGCTGCGCTGCGGCAAAGGGTAATCGTGAGCTCTTGAGGTCTGTTAATCTGCACAAAAGAGGTCTTTGATTGGCATACTCAAACAGGGCAGAACAGACAATGAAGCGAGACAACACAATGTTTAATGAGGCGGTGACAGGGCGCGCGGCAGTGACAAGACATGACTCGTTGATAAGACGTGACTCGGTGACCAGACGGGTGTTGATGTTGGGGTTCGCAGCTGTCTTTGGGCTGTGTAGCCTTGGCGTGCAGGCGCAAATGCCCAATAAACCAATTACGCTCATTGTGCCGTTTGCGGCGGGTGGCAATCTAGACATTATTGGTCGTTTGATTGCTCCGGGCCTGGCCAAAGAGCTGGGGCAATCTGTTGTTGTGCAAAATAAGCCTGGAGCAGGGGGAGTCGTTGGTGCGACCGAGGTCTCTCGAGCTGAAGCCGATGGGACGGTGTTGCTTGTGAGTACGCCTAACGCCATTACCGTTGCGCCCAAGATGGTACAGACACAGTACACACTTGAGAGCTTTGCCGCGGTGGGGTTGATATCTTCGACGTCTTTGTTACTGGTGACGCGCGCGGATCAAAATAAATTTCAGGATTTTGCGAGTTTTGTTGCCTACGCAAAAGCGAACCCAGGTAAGGTCAGTATTGCCAATGCGGGTATTGGTACTTCAAATCATATTGCCATCATGCAACTCCAGATCATGGCTGGTATCGAGCTCAATGTGATCACCTATAAGGGATCGGGGCCCGCTAACATTGATCTGCTTGGCGGACAGGTCGACGTCAACATTGATCAATTATCTAGTGCGATCGCGCACCTCAAGTCTGGGCGAGCGCGCGCGATGATGGTGGTGTCAGCAGAGCGTGATTCGCTGGTGCCCGACGTGCCTAGCGCGAAAGAGCTGGGTTTGCCGCAGCTTGAAGTCAGCACCACTGCGGGCTTGTTAGCACCTGGTAAGACGCCACCAGCAACGCTCGCGCTCTTGAACGCGGCGCTGAACAAGACCTTGGCCGATCCTCAGTTACAAGAGCAATTTACGCGCGCCGCCAGTCGGGCGCGGCCAGGGCCTGCCGCTGTTTTTACGACTCTGATGCAAACCGAAGATAAGACTGCAACTGCGTTAGCGGCGTCAGGAAAGCTCAGGCCCGAGTAGAAGGGCTGAGCTGGCCCTGTTCGTTGGCTGCGGTGGTGCTCTGATTGCAATGATCCGTCAGTACAGCGAGCAGCAGCAGATGCTGAACTCAATGCGCGACAAATCGTACGGCTTTGCCTTCCGCGCTTTTGCCCCCGCCCTGAACGGCAAGCTTTACCGCGCTGATGAACAAGTCAGTCTAGTAGCCAAGTTGTCGGTTGACTTTGTTGTCAAGCTGCCCGGTTGTGGTGAGCTTGGCAAAATTGGCAAACCAACAATCTAATACTCGTTGTACATAGTCGGGCGCATCACACGAGATATGGGGTGTGACGATGAGATTAGGCGTTGTCCAAAGAGGTGAGCCCGGCTCAAGTGGCTCTTTATCGAAGACATCCAAGATTGCGCCATCAAGCTGTTTACTTTCAAGATGCTTGATCACAGCAGCGTAATCGACAATCGGTGAGCGGCCAATATTGATTAAGCCCGCGCCTTTTGGTAACGATGCAATTCTGGCGTCAGTGATTAAGCCTCGGGTATCTGCTGTGAGGGGCGCAGCCACAATGAGGTAGTCGGTGCGAGGTAAGACAGAGTCGAGTTGACTCACACTGATGGTTTCATCCGCAAGCGGTTGCGCTGAACCCGAACGAGTCACTGCAATGACTTTCATGCCAAGTCGTTTTGCACCCAAGCCAGCGGCGCGGCCAACGTCTCCGAAGCCAATGACTGTTGCGGTTCTTCCACGAATATTGAACTCATGAATCATGTCCCAAATCTGTTTGGTTTGATTCGCTAGAATTTGAGGCATTTTGTTATGCAGCATCAATAAGGCCATACTGATGAAGTCTTCAGTCTTGTCGCCGTGGATGCCACTGCTATTGGTGACCGTGATTTGTTCGGGTAACCAGTCAAGTGGCAACAGGTGATCCACACCCGCACCTGTCGTGTGAATCCACTTTAGTTTTTTTGCTGCAATGATTTTTGGACGATCGATTGGGCCGGCAAGCAGCGCATCAGCGTCTTGCAGCGCATTTTCTAAGATGTCGCCATCCCAACCCACCGAGACGTCGATTTGTTTGGCAAGGTCGGGGTGCCGTGCCGCGGCCTGCGTCCACTGCTCATGCGTAAGATGAAAGAGCTCGTTGCGGAGTCGGCCGTTTTCTAAGTGGAGTCTGAAGCGTGTTGACATAGTGATGTATAAAAAACCGTTATGGTGGCTAAATAAAATGAAAAGTCACGAGCGCTCGCTCTGAGCTTTGCGATTTTGTGTCTGCAGTAAATGGTCACAGCGTAACTCGAAAGCTGTTTTAGTGTGGCGTTTTAGATCTTTGTATGCAGCCTTGTAGATCCTCAGGCCTGAAGTTGTATATTAAGTGCGTGTGTCTGAGCGATTATTGCTGGGCTTGGATTGGCGAGACTTTTTGCCGATTCTGAGCGGTCACGAAACGAGATCAAACAGTTAAGGTAAAGAATGCTGGGTGTAACTGACTATGGCGCGTTCGTTGTCGCCTTCACAATATTTTTGTTGATCCCCGGGCCTGGTAACCTGGTGTTAATTACGTCAACAAGCAAAGGGGGCTTGCGCGCCGGGCTCGCTGCAACAACGGGGATTGTGCTGGGCGATCAGGTTTTGGCTTGGCTGGCCGTTGCAGGGGTCGCTGCGGTCTTAACGACCTATCCAGCGGCCTTTGCCGCTGTGCAGTGGGTGGGTGCAGTTTATCTTGCGTGGCTAGGCCTGAAAATGTTGTTAGCTAAGCCGGGTGCGGCACCGATTTTGAATATCAAACCCTACCATTACTTGCGCCAGGCATTTTTCATTACGCTCTTAAATCCAAAATCGATTGTTTTTTATATGGCTTTTTTCCCGCTGTTCATTGATCCGGTACGACAGCAGGGCTTGTTGACCTTTGGGGTTTTAGCGATCACGATCGCTGCGTTAGCGTTTGTGTATGGAGTCATCGCAACGGTGTTGACGCATTTTTTTGCCGAGCGCATGCGCCGTAATCCTAAGGCGGGTTTTTTACTTGAAAAGCTTGCGGGTGTATGTCTGATTGGATTTGGGGTGCGGTTGGTATTGACGCGCGCTTGAACCTTTTATCGGGGATCGCGATCTATGCAACAACATGGTTTCGAAATCGCCGGCACAATGCGCCTATATTTCTTTTGGTAATATAGAGCGTCGCATTTGATCGTTTGTATTTTTCTAGCCGCTGGCTATCATTCGGTGCGTAGGCTGTGTACGGGGGATCGTGCCGGTCGTCCTAATTGGCGCCTCGGTGCTTGAAACAACAAAATGATCTATGGATACGAGAGAAATACTACTTTGGTCGGGGCTAGTCATTGGCCTGTTATTTGGAATAAACGGCCAGTGGTCAGGGTTTTGCCTAAACCGTGCTTTGAAAGAGGGCTGGGACTCTGGCGCAAGGCAAAAGGCTCAGTCGTTTACGTTGGCCTTAGTGGTGTCGATGCTTGGTGCGCAAACACTCTCAGCTTTTGAAATTGTTGATTTAAGTACCTCGATTTACCGCGGCAACGGTGCTTCGTGGTTGTTTGTGATCTTAGGTGGGTTGATGTTCGGTTACGGCATGATGCTGGCTAACGGCTGCGGAGCCCGCGCGGTCGTATTGCTTGGCCAAGGCAATCTCAGATCGTTCGTGGTGTTGTTATGCTTAGGGATCTCAGCCTACATCACGCTGACAGGTCTGTTGGCGCCTTTGCGTTTGACGCTGGCACAGGCGACCTCCTTACCGGCACACGGTTTTTTTGAGTTTGAGGCGACCACGCGTTGGATTGCGATTGGTTTGTTAGCGCTAGCCTTACTCGTATTTGTATTCTGGCAGGGCTCAATTTTTAAGCATAAAAAAGATCTCGCCAGTGGCTTATTCGTTGGCTTGCTCATTACCGCGGGTTGGTGGGTGACGGGATGGTTGGGGCTTGATGAGTTTGAACCTGCGCCCAGTGCCTCGTTCACCTTTATTGCTCCGGTCGGCGAAACGATTCAATACTCGATGATCGCAACGGGAATGCGCTTGGGGTTTGGTGTGACTGTGATGGTCGGCGTGGTACTTGGATCGTTCTTGGCTGCGAAGTTGTTTAAAACTTTTCGGCTGGAGGGATTCTCAACGCCCAATGACATGCTGCGTTACATGGGCGGCGGCACGCTAATGGGTGTCGGTGGCGCGTTGGCGATGGGCTGTTCGATTGGTCAAGGCCTGACCGGGTTTTCGACCTTGACCTATGCCTCGATGCTAGCGTTTGCAGCGATATTACTCGGTGCGCGACTGGCACTTCTTAAAACGTAAGGCTTACGATTGCTGACAACGGTTTGCTGAGACGATCAAGCGAATGTGATGGCTTGCTGCCTGTTCTGTCTTGCACCTCGTTTACCGCAATGCCTCCGCTATTTGGCCATCATCTGAGGCAGCCAAAGAGCAATCTGCGGAAACAGCACGATCACTAACAGGCCCACCAGCATCACTAAAATAAAAGGTGCAGAGCCCGCCATGATGTCTGTCATGGTGACCTCTTTTGGCACGATCCCTTTTAGTACAAATAGGTTTAAGCCGACCGGAGGGGTGATCATCCCGATTTCTACCGCGATGGTAACGATAATGCCCAACCAAACTGGGTCGTAGCCCATCTTACTCAATACCGGAAATGCTAATGGGAGTGTGATCACCATCATTGAGGCTGGATCCATCAGGCACCCCAGAATCAACAGCACAACAATATAAAGTGTCAGCACAACCCAAGGCTGAAGATTCGCAGTGGTGACCGCCTCAATCATGCCATGCGCAATACCGAGCCTAGACACCACAAAACCAAAGAAGCTGCCAAAGATAATGAGCATCATCAACATGGTCGTGGTCTGCGCGGTCGTGAGCAAAACTTTATTCAAGCCCCCGTTGCGCATATCTTTGCGGTGTATGGTTAACAAGAGCGCCCCAAGTGCACCTAGTGCGGCAGCTTCTGTTGTGGTGGCAAGGCCTGTATAGATCGACCCCATCACAATCAAAAACAACAGCATGACGGGCCAGATTCCTTGAAGCGATGTAAAACGATCGCGCCAAGTGACTAAGACCTCAAGGGGCTTAGCAGTGCCTTCGCGCATGCTTTCAATAATGACATAGCCAACCATGAGCGCTGCTAAAAACAGACCAGGGATGATTCCGGCCATGAACAAAGAACCGATTGAGGTCTCAGTCAAAATCCCATAAATCACCATCACAACGCTTGGAGGAATCAGGATACCAAGGGTGCCGCCGGCAGCAACCACCCCAACCGCCATACGTTTTGAGTAACCGTGTTTAAGCATTTCAGGGATTGAGGCGTAACCGATGGCAGCCGCGGTAGCAGGGCTTGAGCCTGAAATGGCGGCAAAGGCCGAACAGGCTGCAATGGTGCTGACCGGCAACGCGCCAGGTACGCGGTTAAACCATTTTGTTGCAGCTAAGTACGCCCGTTCTGCGATATCTGAGTGAGAGACCACCCCGGCCATCAAGACAAACAACGGTGCGACAAGAAAGAGATGACTGGTTGACACAACAAAGCTCATACGTGCCATCTGTATCAGCATGGCAGGATTTAAAAATATGAACACCATGATGGTTGCCGTGATACCCATCGCAAAGGCCACGGGCACACCAATTACCATGAAGACTAAGAGAAAACTAAAGAGGATGAGCGTAAGCCCTAGCCAACCGAATTCCATTTTTAGCTCCTTGCTCGAGGCAAGATGACTAGCATTGTCAGATGAATATTTTTATTTTTGTACGTGAACGCAAAGAGAGCACGCGGTTACCAACTATCGCGTTGCGCGACCTCGTGCCCATCAATCCAACGAGCACCAATTAACAAGGCTTGCGTGATCAGCATTAATCCCGCACCCAGTGGCATCGTCCATTGCACAAAGGCGACGGGCCAAGCCAGCTCAGTTTCATCAATGCGACCGAGTGTGTATCCCTCATGAAAAATTTTCCAGACTTGATAAAAAAACAGGCCTAAGAAACTAATTGTGATGAGATCCGCCACTGTTGCAGCCCAACGAGCGACACGCCCAGGAAACCACTCTTTCAACAAATCGATGCGAACATGGATACCTTCTTGCAGTGCATGACTTGCTGCAAAAAAGACAACCAAGCAAAGAAGATACGCTGAGACCGGAAAGGACCAAGTGTCCGGTGCTCCGAGTACATAGCGTGTAAAGACGCCATAACCGGCAATGAGAGTGATCAACAAGACTAACCAGCCCGCAACAATTGCCAAGCCGTGATTGAGTTTCCAGACGCTATCTCTGATTGCCGACCATGTTGGATGTGACGATTTCATAAGCCTCCAGCAACATCAATGGTGGTGCCAGTTAAATAGTCTGGTGCCTCAAGTAATGCCCAGACGACAACCTCTGCAATTTCCTTGGGGTAGGCCGCACGTCCCATGGGTATGACTTTGGCCATACGATCAATGCGCTCTGGTGCGCCTGCAATCGCATGCAAATTTGTTGAGACACCTCCGGGTGATACTCCGGTCACTTGAATGCCCTCTTGGGCGACTTCGCGAGCGAGTCCTAGCGTAAACGTATCCAGCGCCGCTTTTGAAGCGGCATAGTCAACCCAGTCGTTAGGGCTGCCGGTACGCGCTGCGATTGAAGAGACGTTAATGATGCGCCCACCGAGTCCGTTGCGTTTGGTGGATAGCCTTTTTAACGCCTCTTGAGCGCACACGATTGGGCCAATCACGTTGACATCGAACGTTTTACGTAAGGTTTCAATATCGACAGTATCGATCCGGCGCCCGGCCATGCCTACGAAGCCGGCGTTGTTGACCAGGCCACCGAGTTGACCTAATTGTTGATCAGCTTGCTCAAACATGCGCTTGACCGACTCTGGATCGGCAACATCCGCTTGCACCATACAAAAGCGGTGCCCATTCGTTTTCAACTCTTGTGCTAGCGCATTGGCTTCGTCAGGTCGAGTCACGTAGTTGAAACAGACTGGGATGTCACGTGCCGCAAGGATGCGGACGATTTCTGCGCCAATGCCGCGACTGCCTCCAGTCACAATCACGGCACGCTTTGTTGCTTGAGTCATCTCGATTCGCTTATGGACATTCAGAGAGGTCGCCCAACACTGGGCGTGCCAAGACCTGCGGGCGATAGCGCTTGATTAGTTCAACAATGCGTGTGCCATCTGCGCTTGTTTTAGGTGAAATCTCTTTTTCAAAAACGTCGTTTGCGGCGGCGACGAGACGGTCAAACTCTTGTTGTTTAGGAACGCAGAATTTTGCGCCACGATCGGCAAGAGTTTGCATGGTTTGTGTGTAACCGCGGGTGTACTCTTGTGCACCCCATTCCATGGTCTCGGCTCCGACCTTGAGCATGATGGCTCGATCAGCCGGGGATAGTTTTTTCCAACGATCATTGCTGATGTTAATTGAGGCAAAAGCGATTGAGTGATCCACGCGGGTAATGAATTTCGCCGGCTCAAATAGCTTGAGAGATAAGATCCCGCTATACACCATGAGAGTGCAATTCACCGTACCCAAATCAAGCGCTGTGTAAAGATCGGAAGGTGCGAAGACAACTGGGCTGCCACCAAAGCGTTTCACGGCCTCGGCTTGCCAGCGACCTGCGGTTCTGATTTTGACGCCTTTCCACTGGTCTGGTCCACTTAAGAAGCGATCGCGACAGGTAATTGGGTCTGGAAGCAAGGCGGGTGGGGCAGAGACAGCGCGCGAGCCACGCTTTTCATAAATGGCATCTACCATTGGCAGAACCTCTTTATTGAATGCGGTGAGCCCTTTTGCATCCAGAGGAAAGCTAAAGGGGACATCCAGTGCTGCCAAATCGATCACTTCGCCCGAGACGTAAGCGGTGAAGGGCAGCGCGGCGTCAACGACTCCGTCGCGCAAGGCATCCACCATCTTGTTTCCGACTAAGCTACCTGACCAGTGAATGCGAAATTTGATGCGACCATCGGTCGCTTTTGTCACGCCTTCTGTCCAGTGCTTCACCATCAATGACGAGAAATCTGACTCAGGAAACACCGACGCGAAATCAAGCGTTTGCGCTTGCGCGAAGGTGGACGTGGCAAGCAAGCTGATGCCTGCCACGCGCGCTAATTTATTAAACACACGAGCCATGATTGAATGATTCATTAGTTTCTCCGTTGGGACTTTCTACAGGGGCGCATCGCGGTTACTTCAATTGACTGGTAATTAGTTCGATTTTTCTAGAGGGATCTTTGCCATCCCAATTGACGGAGGCTTGTTGCATGAGCGACAGAAACTTCAACTGCGTGTCGTTGTACTCGATCAGCTCAAGCATGCCGGGTAGGTCACCCGTTGTGTCAAAGTACGCAAACCGGATACCGCGTGGCGTTAAACCTTCAAACGCCAACACATAGCCCATTTTTTTGTAGCGGGCGACATCCACTTCATACTGAGTAGTTGCCATGCCAAGATGATGAAAACCGTAGCCCTTTTTCTTGATGACATCCCAATACACAGAAGGCTTATCATCAAGCGGCTGAATCACTTCAAAACACATATTGCCCGAAAAGCTCAAGGCCAAGCCCATCCGCATATCGGTCGGTTCGCCACGGTAATAGGCCTCTTTGAGCGTATAACCATTTGAATAGAACCAAGGGCCGATATTAAATTTTTCACTAAATTCAGTAATCGATTTTTGCAAGTCTTCAACGACGTAGGCAACCTGCACAATGCCACCCAAGGGTTGGCCAAAGATATTTTCAATCACGTTTGTCTCCGGTAGCGTTGCGACAGTGATTTTGTCGAACGGCATTATTTTTTAAATTTGATTTCTATCGTTTATAGCAGAGCCTGACGTTTTTTGAAACGCCCTCGATTATTTGAAGCTGACGACCTTGACAAGAGAGAGCACGTCTTGAGCCGCACGAACAAAGAGATCGTCGTGAGCTAGTACTTTATGCGGCGTTGCAGCAAGAAAAAACGTATCCCCCAGAGCAGTGCTGGGGGAATCTCGCTTAAGTCGACCTACTTGCTTTTATCTTGCTCGACGACCAAATGTGTGTGGGCAAGTTTTAGCAAGGGGCAGGCAATCCCTTTACTCACACCACGTTGAATCAGCTGTCCCAAAATATGCTCGTGCTCAGTCATATTGCCTTGCGTCAGATCCCTAAGCATCGAGGCGGCGAAGCTTGATTTGACGTTGGTCAGCATGTCAAGTGAGCGTTTTTGTGCAGACTCTTTGGTGGGGAAACCATTTGCTGCTGCAATCGCACAGCTTTCGGCATAGAGGGCTGTGGTGCTTTCGATCCCCCAGGGTGCTGCTGAGATTTTGCCGACGTGGCCGCGGCAAAGGGTTGTCATGCCTGCCAAGCTTGCCAAAAACACCCACTTATCCCACAACGATTGTTCGATATTTTCGCTGTACAAACGATCGAAGCCGGCGTTTTCGCACAACGCATAGAAGTCTCTGGCAATTTGCTCGTGTGCGGCAGAGCGGTGACCAACGGTTAGCATGTGCAGGTCGGTGAGTTGCTTGACTGCGCCCGTTGACGAAATGGTCGCGGCAATCTGAGCCACGCCGCCCATCACGCGGTCTTTTCCAAATTTGGCATCGAGCTGTTGAATGTGATCCAGGCCGTTTAAGAAGGGTAAAAACACACCTTTGGCGCTTGCGCCTTCAAGCGAGGCGAGGGCATCTTCAAAATCAAACGACTTTGGTGCCAGCACAATCAAATCATATTCAGGCTTAAGTTGGTCGCGCGTGATGGTTTTTGGCTGAACCGTAAAGGTGTCTTTTGGGGTCTCAATCACAAGGCCTTCGGCCTGAATCTTTGCGTGACGCTTATCGCGCAGCAGATAGGTCACGTCGGCACCGGCTTGAATCAGTCGTGCCCCAAAATAACCGCCTACGCCACCTGCGCCCAAAATTAGAATTTTCACTTGCTGTCTTCCTAGATTTTTAGTTGTGTTGTTGAATGAATATCATGGGATAACGGATGCGTCATCATTACATACAAAATGCAGGTCGAGTCGTCTGCCGCCAGGAAAAGCCAACGCTTAGCCGCGAGAGTCGTGCCCTCTTGAGGGACTGAGTGATTTTTAACAAAATGCATTGAGCATGTTCTGTTCTATACGGGCCATCGGTAGGTAACAAACTCTTCTCGGAGTTTGAGCTTCGCCATTTTTCCGGTTGCGGTTAATGGGATCTGTTTCACAAAAACGATGTCGTCAGGCAGCCACCACTTGGCGACTTTCTCAGCCAGCATTTCAAGTAGCTTGGCTTTCAGCGTGGCGTCATCGGCGGTCGCGCCCTCACGCTTCACCACCACCAAGAGCGGCCGTTCATCCCATTTAGGATGCGCAATCGCGATGCAGGCAGCCATCGCTACATCGGGATGTGCGCTCGCAATATTTTCGAGCTCGATCGATGAAATCCATTCGCCACCAGACTTAATCACGTCTTTGCTGCGATCAGTGATTTGCATGTTGCTGTCAGGGTCAAGCGTGGCAACGTCACCAGTGGGAAACCAGCCCTCAATTAACGGGCTCTCGGTTGCACCAAAGTAAGTATCAATCGCCCAACTGCTCTTCACCATGAGGTCACCAAAAGCGACGCCATCGTGAGGTAAGGTCTGACCTTTTTCGTCAACGATCTTCATGTCAACGCCAAACATCGGACGGCCCTGCTTCGCTAGAATCTGGTCTTGCTCCGCTTTGCTTTTTGAAAGATCTTTTTGTTTGAGCTTTGCAACCGAACCCACGGGCGACAATTCGGTCATTCCCCAGGCGTGAATGACTTCGATACCTTCTTTTTCAAAAGCTCGGATCATTGCAGGCGGGCAAGTCGAGCCACCAATGACCGTTCGTTTGAAGGTTGTGAACTTAAGCTTATTAGCAATCGCATGCTCAATCAGCCCAGCCCAGATCGTTGGAACGCCTGCAGACATCGTGACCGACTCTTGTTCAATGAGCGCACACAGCGAGGCGCCATCGAGCTTAGGCCCCGGAAACACAATGCGCGCTCCGGCAAGCGGGCAGGCATAAGGGATACCCCAAGCATTGACGTGAAACATCGGCACGACGGGCATGATGGACTCTTTCGCTGTGATCCCTAAAGAATCTGGCAAAGCAACTGCGTAAGAGTGCAAGATGGTCGAGCGATGGCTATAGAGTGCGCCTTTCGGGTTGCCGGTGGTGCCCGAGGTGTAGCACAGGCTTGAAGCGGCGCGTTCGTCAAAGCTAGGCCATTCATACTCGCCCGATTCTTGGGAGAGTAGCGTTTCATAACATTCAACCTTTACGGTACTGCTTTGCGGCATGTTGCCGGCATCGGTCATGCAGATCCAGTGCTTCACCGTTGGACATTGCGCGTGAATCGCTTCGATTAAGGGCAGAAAGCTTGTGTCAAAGAACACGACCTGATCTTGGGCGTGGTTGATGATGTAGCGCAGTTGTTCGGCAAACAATCGAGGGTTAATGGTGTGGCAGACGCGGGCACTGCCCGAGACGCCGTAGTAGATTTCAAGATGACGGTAGCCGTTCCAGGCAAAGGTGCCGATGCGCGCACTAGGCTTGATCTGCATGCGGTCAAGCATTTGTGCCACCCGTTTAGCGCGACTGTGGCAGTCGGCATAGGTGTAGCGATGAATGTCGCCTTCGGTGCGTTGTGAGACGATTTCAGTGTCGGCATGGTGCCGTGCAGCATGCGTCAACAGCCCCGATATCAGAAGGGGTTGCGACATCATTTGCCCCATCAACAGGGACGAGTTTTCTATGATTCTAGCCATGGTGCGTCCTGGTCTCAAAGGGGCTAAGCAATTGTTTTCGGTCTTGTCACGCTATCATATCGTTAAGTTGAAATGTACACTTCCGCTTGCGCTCGGTCACGACTTTTTATTCGAGCATGGTGGGCAGAGATTTTGGAGATCCTTGTGAAATTGCGTTTGTTAACTTCTTTTGTATTCTCGATTTTGATACTGGTGGCTAGCCAGCCGCGTTTAGTTGTTGCCCAAGAGTTTCCTAAGGATCAAACGATTACGATCATTGTTGGCTTTGTGGCGGGCGGCGCCTCTGACACGTCCACACGATTGATTGCCAGAGAGCTCGCCAATAATCTGGGTCAGCCTGTCGTTGTCGAAAACAAGCCTGGCGCTGGCAGTATGCTGGCCTCTCAATATGTTGTGAACGCCAAAGCGGACGGCACGGTGCTACTGCTTGGTTCGGTTGGCCCGATGGCAGTGATTCCACATTTGATGAAATTGTCGTTTGATCCCTTACGTGATCTGGCGCCCATTACGATGGGAGTCAGTTTTGCGAACGTATTGGTGGTGCCTGCATCTTTAAACATCACGACTCTAGCTGAGTTCGTTGCGCTCGCCAAAAAGAGTCCAGGTAAGTTGGCCTACGCTTCAACTGGGATTGGCTCATCGGCGCATTTGGCCGGCGAACTTCTTGGACAGCGTGCC
>JBIIWK010000296.1:0-3934 GCA_044338955.1 Burkholderiaceae bacterium | reverse complement strand
ACAATTTGTGTGGCAGGCAGTTTAACGTCTGCATTGATTGACTGAATCGCTGGATCGTTCCAGGTTTTGACTTTGCCCAGATAAATATCGGCAAGCACAGAGCCAGTCAGCTTTAACTGACCTGGCTTAACGCCGTCGACGTTCACCACAGCAACCGTACCGCCAATCACAGCCGGAAACTGCATTAAACCAAGCTTGTCGAGCTGCTCGCCACTCATTGGGTCGTCAGTGGCACCAAAATCGACAGTTTTGGCAGTAATTTGCTGCACGCCACCACCAGAGCCGATTGATTGATAGTTCACGGCCTTACCTGAGGCTGCTTTGTAGTCAGCAGCCCACTTGGCATAGATAGGGAAAGGAAACGTGGCACCCGCGCCGGTAATGTCTACCGCCTGCGCCGACAAAGCCGACGCGCCTAACACCAGCGCGGCAGAAATTTTTAACAGAGATTTTGTGAGCATGTCATAACCTTATAGAAGTAAAAAACCACAAACCAACGAGTCACTGGTCTGAAAGCCAAATACCAGAACCATCATGGTACCGAGCGAACGTGACGGCTTTATGACAGTCACAAACAAAAATGACCTTCACAAAGGTCATTGAATGAAAAAATCGTAAGACATTGATTATTATAGTTTTTTATTTTTGGCCCATCAAATGCTCGTGCAATTTAAATCCCGCGCGACGGTTCGACACCAGGGTATAACTGCCGTCGGGCTGTTGTAGCCAGGCCAAGCGGTTGTCGCGCAAGGCAAATGTAAACGCCTCATCAATCACACGCTTCTTGAGCGTTTTTTCTAAAACCGGAAAAGCAATTTCAACGCGCCTGAAAAAATTGCGATCCATCCAGTCGGCAGACGACAGGTAAACCGACTCGGCCCCCGCACTGTAAAAATAGAACACCCTAGAGTGCTCAAGAAAACGACCAATAATTGAACGCACCGTGATGTTCTCAGACAGCCCAGGCACGCCTGAACGTAGCGCACACACCCCACGAATAATCAAATCGATTTTCACACCGGCTTGACTGGCCTTGTAGAGTTCTTGAATCACGATCGGCTCAAGTAACGAATTGAGTTTCACCAAAATCCGTGCTGGTTTACCGACGCGTGCAGCCCGTGCTTCAGCGCGAATCATCGACACGACCGTATCGTGCAGTGTAAAGGGTGCCTGCAACAATTCTTTCAGTACCCGTCGTGAGCCCAGGCCAGTCAATTGCGAAAACACTTTATCCATGTCTTCACACAGACGAGGCTCGGCGGTTAACAAGCCAAAGTCTGTATAGAGACTTGCCGTGCGTGGATGGTAGTTGCCCGTGCCTAAGTGACCGTACCGCTTGATACGACCCTTTTCACGGCGCAACACCAGTGCCATTTTGGCGTGCGTTTTATGACCCACCACGCCATACACCACATGCGCACCGACCTCTTCAAGACGCGCTGCCCAATTGATATTGGTCTGTTCATCAAAACGCGCCATCAGCTCTACGACCACAGTCACTTCTTTACCCGCCTTGGCCGCAGCAAGCAACAGGCGCATCAACTCTGAATCTTCGCCTGTGCGATAAATCGTCTGTTTAATCGCCACCACATCTGGATCGACTGCGGCTGCCGTTAAAAAATTAATGACGGGTTGAAACGATTGATAAGGATGATGCAATAAATGGTCTTCTTTCGCGATCGCTTCAAAAATGGCAGAAGGCCGATTGGGTAAACCATCAAACGGTGCAGGAATCGGACCGTGAAACTCTGGAAACAACAAATCTGGTCTTTTGACTAAATTACAAATCTGCATCAGGCGAGACACGTTAGCCGGGCCATTCACACGGTAGGTGTCTGCCTCGGTCAGCGAAAACTCTTTTTGCAAGAAAGTAGCAATTTCAAGTGGGGTCAATGCATCAATTTCAAGCCGCACGGCCGAACCGAAATTACGTTGTGACAACTCACCTTGCAGCGCCTGCCGCAGATTGGTGACCTCTTCTTCGTCTACAAACAGATCACTATTGCGTGTCACACGCCATTGATAGCAGCCCTGCATCTCCATACCCGGAAACAATTCACCGACAAACGCACGTAACAGGCTGGTCAACAAGATAAAACTGTGCGGCTGTCCCGATACCTTTGGTGGCATTTGTATCAAGCGCGGCAGTGCCCGTGGGGCCTGTACGATGGCAATCGTTGCCTTGCGGCCGAAGGCATCCTGCCCAGATAAAGGCACAATAAAATTCAAACTTTTGTTGTAGACCCGCGGAAACGGATGCGCCGGATCAAGCCCAATTGGTGTCAGCAAAGGCATGACATCGCGATGAAACACATCTTTGGCCCAGGCGGTTTGCGCCTCGTTCCACTCGCTGGCATGGTGCAGGTATACGCCCTCAGTGCGTAAGCGCGGATAAATATCATCGTTGAGCAAGGCGTACTGCCGATCGACCATCCGGTGCACTTCTAGCTGCACGCGCTCGTAGGCTTGTTCGGTCGTCATCCCGTCAGGCCCCATCAGCGTGGGGTGTTGCGCCAACTGCTCTTTTAAGCTCGACATGCGAATTTCAAAAAACTCATCGAGATTCGAGCTGACAATACACACATACCGCAGCCTTTCTAACAAAGGAGTATCTGCGCGCTCGGCCATGGCAAGTACCCGCTCGTTAAACTGAAGCAGGGACAATTCTCGGTTCAGAAAAAGCGGTTCGGCTTTTTTACGCGCGGGCATACAGTCAGACCTCAGTTTTTTGGATATCTAGGGTTGTACAACAACAAAGTTACAGTTTTGTAACAATTCGATTGAGCGCGCCTGTTTTTTTGAATTCTGGATACCCTTTTATAATAGGCTGAATTAGGTCACGGATTGAGATTGATGGAACACCTCTTGGCAGCAGTTGATCTGGGATCGAACAGCTTTAGGCTATCGATCGGAAGGGTAGCCGAGCAAAATGGTGCCAAACACATCTATCAAATTGATCGCCTCAAAGAAACCGTACGCTTGGCCGCGGGCTTAAACTCCGCCAAGATCCTGAACGATGAATCCGTTGCGCGGGCCATCGAGGTGCTCAAACGCTTTGGCGAGCGCTTACGCAGCTTTCATCCAGACCGGGTACGGGCGGTTGCCACCAATACCTTCCGCGTAGCGCGCAACGTCGCTGACTTTCTGCCTCGCGCCGAGGCTGCGCTCGGTTTTCCGATTGAAGTCATTGCCGGCCGCGAAGAGGCCCGCCTGATCTACTCTGGGGTCAGTCACACCCTACCAATCTCGACTGACAGGCGCTTAGTCATCGATATCGGAGGCGGCTCGACCGAGATCATTATTGGCCGCGGCGACGAACCACTTCTCACCTCATCGCTTTATATGGGCTGCGTGAGTTACAGCCGAAAGTTCTTCCCCGACGGCGTCATCGATACCTTTTCGATGAAGCAGGCCGAACTTGCCGCCAGGCGCGAAATCGAGGTCATCACCAAGCCGTACCGCAAAATGGGCTGGGACGCTGCCTTTGGCTCGTCCGGCACCGCTAAGGCGCTCTATGCAATCTTGACCGAGGGCCGTTTATCGCCCGAAGGCATTACGCGCGACGGCCTCGAAAAACTTAAGGCCAAACTCGTGCGTGCGGGGCGTGTGATCCCCAACGACCTACCGGGTATCAAACTTGAACGTGCCGACGTCTTAACCGGCGGTCTGGCCATCATGAGCGCCTTCTTCGATGAGATGCACGTCGATGTCATGAAAACCGGCGACGGCGCGTTGCGCTTGGGCGTCTTGGTGGATTTGGCAGGTCGCGAAGAAGCCCATGACCGGCGTGACGTCTCGGTGCTGGCCTTCACAAAACGCTACCACGTTGACACTCGTCAATCGACGCGGGTCAAGCGCTGCGCCTTAAGTCTTTTTGATGCGATGCTGCCAGAGCGCAACGCACAAGATGAACTGCGCCACACCTTGAGTTGGG
>JBIIWK010000295.1:0-3977 GCA_044338955.1 Burkholderiaceae bacterium | reverse complement strand
TCAACTATGGCTAAGTCATTAAACGACTCACCATTCACTACCCAATGCACAGACTCGCTATCGACTGAATCGCTGATTGATGCACAGATTCATCGTCTATCGCTAGAACACTTGCTCAACAGCCAGTATCTTCGCGCCCCATGAGCAAGGTGTTTAAATCTTTAGTAGAGGCGCTCATGTGTCGACTAAGACCATGAGGATCATCTAATACGACGCACGCAACAATGCGCTCGGCCACAAATAGATAAATCTTTGAAAAAGAAACGGTGTGATCGAAACCACTGCCACACGCCGAGCGTGTTTGGCCGCATACCCTGAATCGCGCTCATTAAGGTCTAGATCTTGGCGAGCCGAGCTAAGCAATGCACTGTCACCCAGAGACTAAGCACACTGAGGTGAACGTCCCAAGTGTACCGTAACTTAGCCACGCCCTTCAAGTCTGAGTGCAACATACCGACCACCTGACATCAAAAAACCCCTAAATCGGCTTCAAAATGTTGTTTTCGTCAAAATCACAGAGCTGTCCGCACACTGCGCCAACCTGATTAGCCATCACAACCAGCGGCCCTGTCACCGTCAGGGTCGCCTGATAAAGATAACGTTGCCCCAAAAAAGGCGCATGTTTCAAGGTAAAGGCAATTTGCTCAACGGCCAAGCTGGTGGCATCAATGAACACGCGATCGATCGGTTTCACGCGTTTAGTGAGTGCACGCAAAAAAAGTGACCGTAACGCATCGCCCAGACCACTATTTAAACCACAACACAAACAGCCCTCTGGGCCTGCGGTAGGCGCCCAAACAAAGGTCTCGATCCGGTCAAACCCCAGCGCAACGTCACGATGCACGCTATCGGTCAACACCACAGAGTCGCGCATCGAGGCGTGCGCCAATAGCTTTTTAAGAAAGGCAGTCTGCTCGACACCGTGTTCACCGCGCACTGCAATCACTGGGATCCGACCCAGCTGGCGCGAGGTCTCGAACACGCTTAACTTAATCCAGCGCCTTAGGCCATTGAAATGCGGCAGGTTGTTTCGTTAAAAATCGTTGAACAGCATCGGCATGCCACTGCGTCGTACGCGCGACGGCTTGAGCCGAAGACTCAATATCCATCATCGAATCTAAGCTGCTATTTAACGAGACATTAAACGCACGCTTGGTCATGGCAAGCGCCGCAGGAGCAGCTTGAGCCAGGCAAGTTGCCATTTGATGCGCACGCTCGAGGGTGCGGCCCTGAGGGGTCACTTCGAGCACAATTCCGAGCTCATGCGCCTGCTGCGCGTTCAGCTCGCGCGCTGAAAAAGCGAGCTCTTTCGCACGCTGCACGCCCACAATGCGTGGCAAGGTATATAAAACAGCGCAATCGGGCACTAAACCCAGGCGCATGAAAGACAAACAAAAACGGCTGTCAGGTGCCGCCAGAACGATATCCGCCGTTAACGCCAGGCTAAACCCAGCGCCGTACGCCGCACCCTCAACGGCTGCAATGACAGGCACTTCGAGGCGTAACAAGGTTTCAATCCAAGAAAGATAATCAAAACGCATGCGCTCGCGCCCCTCTTGCGCGCTCAAGGTTGCCTCGCCCATGGCGCTGATATCGCCCCCAGCGCAGAAAGTTGCCCCAGCCCCCGTAATCACTAAGGCTCGTAAGTCACGCTGTTGTGGCATCGTTGCAATCAAATCCCCCAGCTCTTTGCGCATGACCGCATCGATCGCGTTTTTGCGCTTAGGGCGATTTAACGTGAGCGTACCGACGCCCTGACTCACTGCATATTCGATCGTTTCCAACTTGCACACCTTGATAAAAGTATTCTAAAAAAACATTGATCCTGAACAAAAGCCCCGTCGAATCGAGGGGCGTGCCTATGCCCGCCTTCGCACCTCTTTGGGTTGCCTGGTACTCAAGAGAGAGCCTGACGTCGAGTCATCCCAGCACGACCCTGCCAAACACTTCTTTTTGACTGTCACTTCCTTAATCAGGTAACTTGAGCACGTGCTTGGCGATGATTTCTTTTTGGATTTCGGTGCTGCCACCGTAAATCGTTGAGGGGATCGAATGAAACAGAATCGCTGGCGCGTCTAACCCTTCAGCGCCCAAGTCTGTGGTCTCACCGGTCGCCCCGTGCTCTTGTGCTGACTCGACTAACAGCGTGCAAATCCGTTGATATGTATCAGTACCCCAAATTTTTAACAACGAGACACTCGGCGGCAAGGTCTCGCCTCGCTTGACCATTTCTGCATAGTGCGTGTAGGCCGAAACCTGATCGGCCACATCCAGCATCAGCTCGCCATAGCGTGCTGCAAAAACGGGATCCGCAAACAGATTCAAACTCTCGGCAAGGCTGGTGAGTTGACTTAAGGCATAACGTGACTGCTTGGGGCTGCCCAAAAAGATCCGCTCAAAGCCTAAAAGTGCTTTGGCGATCGTCCAACCTTCATTGATTTGTCCGACCAGGTTTTCTGCCGGGACTCGGACGTTATCAAAAAACACCTCGCAGAACTCTTTTTGTCCGCTGATATTTTGAATGGGTCGAATCGTGATCCCCGGGATACTTAAATCGATCAACAAGAAACTAATGCCCGATTGCTTTTTGGCGTCTTTGTCGGTGCGCACTAATGCGAACATATGTGTGGCATCTTGCGCCAGCGTGGTCCAAATTTTTTGACCATTCACAACAAACACGTCACCGTCAAGAACCGCTTCAGTACGTAACGCAGCCAGATCTGAACCCGCACCGGGCTCAGAGTAGCCCTGGCACCAAACGTGCTCGTTGGCGATGATTTTAGGCAAAAACTTTTGCTGCTGTTCAGGACTACCTCGCTGAATCAAAAGTGGCCCGATCATCACTACGCCCATATCAGGCGCACGCGCAACGCCGTACTGCTCTTGCTCTTCAACGTAGGCGATCATCTTGCCGGGGGGCAAGCCCATTCCACCAAATTTTTTCGGCCACGAGGGCGCGATCCAGCCTTGCTCTGAAAGCGTTCTAGTCCAATCTTTGATTTCGTTAAAACGCAAACGATGCGGTACGTGGCGCAGGCTCTCGGGATAATATTTTGCGTAAAAATTTTGCAGCATTTGCCGAAACTCGGGTTCAGGCATGTTTTCCCAATCTGCATCTTTGGCAAACGCACTATCTTTTACCGCCGCACTGTTTGTATGCTTGGCTAAGTCGGGCTCTTTAGAGGTTGCGATTGAGCGTTGCGCAAAATAACGCTGCCGATGGGCATCGACGTTACCCAACCAAGCGGTGAGCGCTAACGCACGTTTAAAGTACAGGCCAACGTCACACTCATCGGTATAGCCCATCGCACCGTGCATTTGAATGGACATTCGGGTCATGAGCAAGGCCGCATACGAACAGCGCGCTTTAGCGCGACTCGCCAGTGTGCTGAGCGTAGCACCCGTCTCGATTTGTGTCAGCACATCTGCCAAGCAGGCCGACGACAACTCAACCTGGATATAGCCATCGACGATACGATGTTTGAGTGCCTGAAAGCTGCCAATCAGCTTGCCAAATTGTTTGCGCGTCCCTAAGTAATCAAGGGTCACGGCCAGTGCGCGGCGCATCACGCCCAGCATTTCAGCGGCTTGAATCACCCGAGCAGCGTCGTTCGCCTGATCCACAACCGCCAGCACCTCTGTACCCACCATCAACAAATGTGTTTTGGGCACTTGAACATTTTGCAGCGTCAAGGTGCACAGCATGGCACCATCTACAGCACGCTGATCGGTGTGCGACACGCCTTGAGTGTCAGCCGGGACCCAGACCAGCACAGGTTGCTCGGCGAGCTTGGCCAACACGACCCAGCCATCGGCACCTTGAGCCGGCGTGACGAATTTTTTGACGCCGTTGAGTCGCAACGTGTCGCCTTGCGCCAGCGCTGTAGTCGCAAGCGTTTGCTGGGCCTGCAGTTGCCCCAGCGCCTCTTGCCAGGCCACGCCAGCCACCAGTGCACCACCCACCAATTGTTCGAGCA
>JBIIWK010000389.1:0-3977 GCA_044338955.1 Burkholderiaceae bacterium | reverse complement strand
CAGCGTCAGGCGGAGCAGCAACAACGCAGTCAGCGGGAGAGCCAGGCCCGCGAGGAGGCGGGCCGGCGCCAGCAGTCGCAACAAAACGAGGCCAGCCAACGTCAGGCCGGACAGGAGAGCGGCAACCGCGAGCGGGAAAACAACGCCCGCCGCGATCAGGCGAAGCAGGCTGAGGACAATAACCGGCGGCAATCCGCGCAGAAGGCGAAGCAGGACGACGAAGATAAATCCGAAAAAAAACGGGGCCGTTAGGGATGGCCCGTCGCGCCGGCCCACCGGGCGAGCCGCCGGAAGATCTCCACGTTATCGTCGCCTGGCACCACGATGCCGCCAATGCCTTTGCCTTCGAGCACCGGATTGGCGATCCAGCCGGCATCGGTCACCACCACCACCCGGCCTGCTCCGGGGGTGGCGGTGGCGAGGAGCACGCCGGGTTCATTCCGTTGACCGCCCAGCACCGGCACTTTTAGATCATTGGTCACCAGTGCCTGGGGTTTGGCGGGATGGGCCGGGTCCAGCACGAGGGTGTTTCCTGAATAGTAACCCCATTTCAATCCGCCGATCACCGGGGTCTCCGCAGGGAGAGCAATGCCTTTGATGTCGGAGTAACGATCTTCCCACCGCAGGCCGAATTCCGCGAGGAGGCGGTTGGTTTCCACGGTTTCCAAATTATGATTTTCCTGATTCCCCATCAGGATCAGCCCGCCGCCGCGTTTTATAAATGCGGTGAGCACGGTCCGGTCATCTGGACCGAGATGCCGTGGAACCGGATGCCCTTCCACTGCCTTGTCCGAGGGATTCGAGATCAAAACGACCGCTACGCCAGCGAGTGCGGCCGCCGTCACCGGATCTGCGCTGACCCGGACTTCAAAGGTGTTCCGAAGCTTTGCCAGAATGCCGCTGTAGGTGCCATCCGGCTGGTAGCGGGTCTCTCCTGCTGCGTTCCAGGTCCGGCTGTAGAGCAGGACGGGTTTTGTAGTCTGTGCGGAGAGCGGAAGGGCAGCCAGAAGCCACAGGCCGGTGAGGGAAGCAGAGAAGGAACGGCGTTTCATAGGTCAGGCCCGGGCAGGCCATTTGGAATCAATAATATCGAAATGGTACCAAGCAAAGGCATCCCGGGATTTTCCCGCCACGGCAGCCCTGGGCTGCCGCGCAGGATTTCCCGGACTGCGCTGCCCGTTGCACAGTGGGGTGGCGTGGGGTATGCGCCAGGTATGAAACCCCACGTTTTCTGTATCACTGCGGCCCTGTTGTCCCCGTCCCTCGCGGTGCGGGAGGAACAATGTGTGGGAAATTGCGGCAAGCAGAACCTGCTTCTGCCGATGGGCGGGGAGATCAAGCCGGGCCGCAAATATGCCCGCGACCGGCTGGTGGATATCCACCATCTGGCTCTGGACGTCACTCCGGATTTCAAGGCCCGCACCGTCCGGGGAACGGTGACGATTTCTTTTACCCCCATCGCGGAGCCGCTACGGACCCTCGCGCTGGATTCAGTGGATCTGACGATTGATCAGGTCACCGCGGCCGGGGTGCAGATTGTGGACCGGCAGGTGACGGAAGACCAGTTGCTGCTGCACTTCGCCACCCCGGTGGAGCCCGGCAAAGAGGCGAGTGTGACCATTTCCTATCATGGACAGCCGGAAAATGGCCTGCATTTCCGTACTCCGGAGCAGGGTTATCCAGCCGGGGATACCCAGGTCTGGAGTCAGGGTGAGGCGGAGAACCACCGCTACTGGTTTCCCTGTTATGATTACCCAAACGAACGGTTCTCGAGCGAGGTCACCTGCCATGTGCCCGAGGGCATGGAGGTCGTTTCCAATGGCAGTCTGGCCGGCCGCACCCCCGGGCCGGGCGGGTTGACGGCGTGGCATTGGCAGCAGAAGCAGCCGCATGTGAATTATCTGATCGCCCTCGCGGCCGGTCATTTTTCCAAGCTGGAAGCGCAGGCCGGAGCCCTGCCGCTGGCCTTGCTGGTGCCTCCTTCCGAGAAGGCCCAGGCGGCGCTGGCTTTCCGCGATACCCCGGCGGTGATGGCATTTTTCGAAAAGGAAATCGGCGTGCCGTTTCCCTGGGATAAATACTATCAGGTCTACTGCCATGACTTTCTCGCCGGCGGCATGGAAAATACGAGCTGTTCCTTCATGGCGGGCGGGCTGTTATTTCCGGAGGAGGTAGGCCGGCTGGATTCCCTGCATTGGCTGGATGCCCATGAGATGGCGCACCAGTGGTTCGGGGATTTGCTGACCTGCCGTGACTGGGCGCACCTGTGGCTCAATGAGGGCTTCGCCAGTTACTACACGCTGCTTTACGATGAGGAGAAAAATGGCCGCGATGGCTTCCTCGCCGGCCTGCACAAGTCGGCCGACCGGGTGATTGAATCCAAGGACCGGCGGCCTATTGTCTGGCGCGACTACGGCGAGCCGATGCAGCAGTTCGACAGCCGGGCCTATCCAAAAGGGGCATGGGTGCTGCATATGCTGCGCAGCCAGCTGGGCAAGGCCACTTATCAAAAAGCGATCCGTCTCTACATCGAACGGCACCGGAATGGCATCGTGACCACGGATGACCTGCAGGATATCATGGAGGAGGTGAGCGGCCGTTCGCTCGATCAGTTTTTCGACCAATGGGTGCATCACGGCGGGGTGCCGGAATTGAAGGCTGACTATGCCTGGGATGCGGAGACCAAACAGGCCAAGGTGACGATCCGGCAGACGCAAAAAGTGGATTCGGAAGTGTTGCTCTTCCGCCTGCCGGTGCCGGTGCGGTTTACCGTTACGGTGGATGGCAAAACCGAAACCAGGGAGTTCTCGGTCACGGTGAGCAAAGCGGAGGAATCCTTTTACTTCGCGCTGCCGGCCCAGCCCGGGATGATGGGGCTGGACCCTGATTTCACCCTCCTGGCCAAGTGGGACTTCACTCCACCGCCGGAATTGCTGAAGCGCCAGCTCAAGGCCGACTTCGAGAGCCGCTGGCGTGCAGTCGAGGCGCTTGCCGCCAAAAAGGACGATGCCACCGTAAAGCAACTCGGTGAGGTAGCGGCGCAGGATGAACACCACGCCATCCGGGAGAAAGCCGTGCAGGCTCTCGCGAAAATCGGCACCCCGGAAGCCCGGGTCACGTTGATCACCCAATTGGCCCAGCCGGACGAGCGAGTCAGGATGGCCGCCGTGGAAGGGGTTGCCGCCTTGTATCATCCCGACTCCCAAGCCGCGCTGGTGGCGCTCGCGGGGCCGGAGCGCAATCCCATGATTCTCGCCAAAATTGTGTCCAGCTTCGCGGCGTGGCCACAGCAGGATGTGCTGCCGTTTTTGAAAGTGGCTTCCTATCAGGAAATGGTGGCGGTGGCAGCGATCGGGGCTCTCCGGGGGCAAAATCGGACGGAGGCCGTTCCGGCGTTGCGGGAGTGGCTGAGCCAGCCGGGCCGCCGGCTCCAGCAGAAGGAACTTGGCCAGGCGCTGGAGGCTGTGGCCTTCCTCAGCCGCGACACCAAAGACCCCGGTGTGCAGCCTTTCCTGGCTGGTTACCTGACCGATAACCGGGAAATCGTGCGCACCGCGGCGGCCCGATCCCTCGGATTGCTGGGTGATCCCCGCTCCCTGCCGGTGCTGCGGGGATTGGCCTCGGTAAAACGCAATCCCTCGGCCAATGCGGCCGCAGAGGCTATGACAAAAATCGAGGCCGCCCTCACCGCTCCCGTCCAGACACAGGAAGCATGGAAAAAAGTCCAGGACCTGACGCAGAAGACGGAAGAATTGGAAAAGAAACTGGAGAAGCTCGAGAGCCGCGCCAAGGCGGAACCGGAAACCAAGCAATAACATGTCCCTGCGCGATCAGATTCATCAACTCGGCCGTCAGGCCCTCGAAGCCAGCCGGGGACTCGCGGTGCTGCCTGCTGCCACCAAGAACCGCATCCTCACCGCGATGGCGGAGGCGCTGGAAGCGCGTGCAGACGAAATCCTCGCGGCCAACGCCAGGGA
>JBIIWK010000294.1:0-4014 GCA_044338955.1 Burkholderiaceae bacterium | reverse complement strand
TTCGTACGATCGATGGCAGTGCGATTGACGCGATTGCGTTTGGGGTATCTTACTGCGGAACAAAACCACTGCTTTGAATCAAGCGAGCCCAGCTTTGTGAGTAGGCACGCTCGCGCTCGGCAAGAGCGGCCGGCAACATGAATTCAATGCTTAGACCTAGGTTCTGCAGGCGTTCAAGGACTTGCGGTTGGCGCAGTGCTTTTTCGACTGCTGCTGCATAGCGCGTCGTCACCTCGTGCGGTGTGCCGACGGGTGCAAAAATGCCGTAATAGGGCAGGTCGTCAAAGCCAGTCAGGCCAAGCTCGGCCAGTGTGGGTACCTCGGGTAACAAGGCTTGCCGCTGTTTGCCCATGACCGCCAACATTCGCACCTTGCCCGCTTTGATGTGCTCAATAAAATCTGGCAACGAAGCTACGCCCGCAGGGATCTGGTTACCCAGCATATCGATCATCATCGGTGCACTACCGCGGTACGGAATCGGCTGTAAATCTAGCTTAGCTTGTGCGGCGAGTACTTTGACTAAAAATTCGGGTACCGAGGCCGGAGCCGGAATGCCGACTGATCGACTCGCCTGGCCCTGCACACGCATCCAGTCGAGGTACTGTGCGTATGTATTGACCGGGGTGCCTGGCGAGACGGCCAGACCATTGGCAAACGAAGCGAAACCTGCGACTGGCGTGAAATCTTGTTGAGGATTAAACCCCGGGTTTTTCAGCACCAGGGGCAAGATTGAAATGGTGTGGTCGTGCGATAGAAATAGTACCGAGCCGTCTTTAGGCGCTGCTTTTAAAGCTTGAGCGGCGATTTGCCCGCCTGCCCCAGCCTTGTTTTCGACGATTACGTTAGCACCCAAAGCAGGGCCAAGTTGCTCGCCAAGCACACGGGCAATCGCGTCGGTTCCGCCACCGGCCGGAAACCCCACCATCAAGCGGATGACAGAGGGCTGGGCTTGGATTGTGACGTGGCACAGAAGAAGAGCCAAGCCAGCGATAATTTGATTCATGACAAGACTCGCAGGTGCTCACAGCAGTCGCGAGAAACGGCAGTTTTACGCGTGACGATTTTTTGCATGACTTCCCGTGGGTGTCTTTGTTGTAGTTTCGGTGTCAATTTAATATTGAAAATACGAACGCGATAGCCCGTCGGGTTGCGAGCGGTCGCGTCGTACTTGCCCGCCAGTCGGCGAGCTATCACCTGTTACTCGACGCCGTGCAGTTCGACCTCAAATACCAAGGTTGCGTTAGGTGGAATCACACCACCCGCACCGCGAGCGCCATAGCCCATTTCAGAGGGGATAATCAGCGTGCGCTTGCCACCGACCTTCATGCCAGCAACGCCTTCGTCCCAGCCTTTAATCACATGGCCAGCAGCAAGCGGGAAGTCAAACAATTGACCGCGATCGAGCGAGCTATCAAACTTGGCGCCTTTTTGGTCTGCAGCGGCAGCGTCAAAGAGCCAGCCGGTGTAGTGTACCGACACGTGTTTACCTGGGGTCGCTTCTGCGCCAGTGCCCAGCGTTGTATCAATTTTTTGTAATTCAGTCACTTTAGGTTACCTTTTGTAGACAGACTGGGTGACAGACCCAAGATCAGGTCCTTAGTATATTCCCGTTCATGAAGAGCCAGTTCTGGTTATGATCGGAACTCGACTCTTAATGCTGAGGGCTCAGTGCTGAGCTCTTGGTTCTAAGTTCTAAGTTCTAAGTTTTAAGTATCAATAACAATCAATCAACAAAAATATCTATTCTCAGGAGACAACCCCATGATTTACGAACTTCGCGTCTATCACGCCGCCCCAGGTAAATTGCCCGCCCTAATTGAACGTTTCGCCAATCATACGGTGCCAATCTGGAAAACGCACGATTTTCGTCCGGTAGGTTTCTGGACAGTCGATATCGGCGAAAACACCAATGACTTTTATTACATGCTCGAATGGGACGATATGAACCATCGCGATCGCGCCTCGGCCACGTTTATGGCAGATCCAAAGTGGTTGGCTGCTCGCGCCGCTTCTGAAAAAGATGGCCCTTTGCTCGCTGGTGTTTCACGCACAATTTTGAAACCCACTGAGTTTTCAAAGCTGAAATAATCTGCAGTTTATGCATCGGAGGCGAAGTCATGACGACTATTCATTCACTCACTGCACGCGCAGTCTTTGCGCCTATCAAACGGCCTTTGCAAACGTCGACCGGCGCCGTCAGTAAAGCCCCGATGGTGTTGCTTGACCTCACGACCTCTGACGGGGTAGTGGGGCGCAGTTATCTGTTTTGCGTCACACCACTTGCGCTGAAGGCACAAGTGGCCCTCATCGAAGATATGGCAAGCCTGCTAGTGGGCCAGCCCTTGGTGCCGTTTGAAATCGAACGCCTGCTGACCCAGCGCTTCACGCTTCTCGGGGCGGTCGGCCTGGTCGGCATGGCCATTTCAGGAATCGACATGGCGGTTTGGGATGCGCTCGCGATACAAGCCAAACAACCCTTGGCTTGCCTCCTAGGGGGGCAGCTCAAGCCTGTGACCGCCTACAACAGTTGCGGCTTAGGCCTGACGGGGCAACGCGCTGAGTTAGCGGCGTTGGCGCGCGAGTCAAACGAACTCCTTGCGGGCGGCTTCACTGGGATGAAGTTGCGGTTAGGCTACCCTGACTTAAATGATGATGTCGCGGCCGTCAAAGCGGTGCAAAGTGCCTTGCCTGCGGGCGTTCGGCTCATGACCGATTACAACCAGGGGTTAGACCCTTCCGAGGCGATTCGCCGCGGGCATGCACTCGATGACTTGGGTTTAACCTGGATCGAAGAGCCCGTGCGCGCTGATGATCATGCAGGCTGCGCGCGCGTAGCCGCTGCGTTAAAAACACCCGTGCAGATTGGCGAAAATTACTGGGGCTCGCGTGATATGTCGCGCGCCATTGCTGCGCAGGCAAGTGATTATGTGATGCCTGACCTAGAACGCATTGGCGGTGTATCGGGCTGGCTGCGTGCGGCGGCAATCGCTGATGCTGCCGCTTTGCCGATGTCGACCCATTTGTTTCCAGAGGTCAGTGCGCACCTGATGTGTGTCACACCAACCGCGCACTGGCTTGAGTATGTCGACTGGGCCAACCCAATTTTAAAGACCCCGCTTGAGATTGTGGCGGGTCAAGCGGTGCTGCGCAACGAGCCCGGTTCAGGGATTCAGTGGGACGAAGCGCAGGTTAAAAAATACGCGTATTGAGCTAATCGACCTTGATCCCACTGGCTTTGAGGACCGAGCCTTAGCGCTTGCGATCAAGACTTTACGTGCTGTGTTACGGCCTAATTCTGCATCTGTGACCAGCCAAGATACTTATTTGTCTTGGCTGGTGGTACCCGTATTCGCGTTTGCTTGGTTTAAGCCGAACGCGCTTTTTCAGGGAAGGGCAAGGGCTTGCCAACAGGCACTGGCTCTTCGCCTAAGCTGAGCAACATCGCGATAGTGACGTAGGTGCCAGTCACGGCAATCACGTCGACGATTTGCTGTTCACCCAAGATGGCTTTCGCACTATTAAACAACTCATCACTGATTTCATGGTTTTGAGTCATGGTGGTGCAAACATCGTACACAGCAGCCTCATCAGGCTGCATATTGCGCGGACGAATCCCAGCTTTGATGTCGTCAGCAACGTGCGCTGGCAAGCCTTCGCGCAAGGCGATTGGGTAATGGGCGTGCCATTCAACTTGCGAAGTCCAGATACGGGCTTGGATCAAAATCGCCAACTCGCTTAAACGCATTGGGATTGAAGAGTTCCAGCGCAGGTAGTCGAGCATTTTTTTCATGCGATCGGCAAATACTGGGCTGCGCAGCATGACGTTGTAGGGGCCGGCCAGCCCGACGCTCGAAATCTTTAAGATGTCGCCCGCCAAATCGCGCGCTTCAGGCGCAACGGTGTCAATTGTGAGTTGGGTAAAACGTTTTGAAGTAAAGGTTGCCATATGATCTCCGTATAAGTGGGGCAATCATAGGCTAAAAATTCTTCGAATGCCCGCTTACTGAATGCTGG
>JBIIWK010000293.1:0-4044 GCA_044338955.1 Burkholderiaceae bacterium | reverse complement strand
CAGTGTCCTGCCCGTGATTCTGTTAACACGCACGCAATCAGCTTTAAAAAAATCTCATTCTGGACACACGTCATGACTACTCGTTTAAAAATTGATGCCATCAGTTTGAGTTTCGCCTCAAAGGATGCAGACGTCTCAGTGCTCAAGCGCTATAGCTTAACGCTTCAAGCAGGTGAAACCGTTTGCATCTTGGGCCCCTCTGGTTGCGGGAAAAGCAGTTTGCTGCGTGCGATTGCTGGCTTTGAAACCATCGATGCGGGGACGATCCACCTCAATGACACATTGCTATCCTCTGCCACCCACATCGTCGCACCCGAGCACCGTAAGGTGGGCTTTATGTTTCAGGATTACGCTTTATTTCCGCATTTAAATGTTGCAGACAATATTGGTTTTGGTCTAAAAAAATTATCCCCTCAAGCGCGTGCGCAGCAAGTGCAGGCCATGCTTGCGCTGGTCGATCTCGAGCCCTATGCCACGCGCTTTCCACACGAACTCTCAGGCGGGCAACAACAGCGCGCAGCACTCGCACGTGCCTTGGCACCCAAACCCGACATCCTGTTACTTGATGAGCCTTTTTCCAACCTCGATGCCGACACCCGTGAACGCTTAATCATCGAGCTGCGCACCATCCTGAAGCAAACGGGCGTCACCACGCTCATGGTGACCCATAGCCACTCTGAAGCCGTGGCCTTGGGCGACCGCATTGAGCGTATGGGATAGTGCTAACATTCTTTGCATCATTAGAAGGAGACACAAAATGGAACTACTACAAGGCCTTCAGACTCGTCGCAGCATTCGAGGCTTTCAACCTAAGCCTGTGCCACAAGAGCTGATTCGTACCGTCTTATCGGCAGCCGGTCGCAGCGCCTCTTACACAAACACCCAACCCTGGGAAGTCGCAGTCGTGACCGGTGCCAAGCGCGACGAACTGAGCGGGGTGCTGTATGAACTCGCAAGCTCAAATACCCCAACCAATTACGACGTGCTCACCCCCACAAGCTGGCCTGCAGCGCACGAACAACGCTCAAAAGTTCACGGAACACGTCGCTTTGAAGCGTTGGGCGTTGGACGTGGCGACACAGAGCGTCGCAACGAATTACGTCTGAAAAATTTTCAATTCTTTGACGCACCCTGTGCGATGTTCATGTTCATGGACAGCACCTTAGGGCCTTGGTCAACCTTGGATATGGGGATCTTTTTACAAGGCCTCACCTTGTCAGCGCATGGCGCTGGACTTGGCTGCTGCCTACAAGCTTCACTGGCCGGTTACCCCGATGCCATCCGCGAGTGCCTAGACATCCCAAATACCAAAAAGTTGATCGTCGGGATGTCGATGGGCTATCCAGATTTAGATGCGCCCCTCAATGCTTATCAAAGTACCAGAATGGAACTTGATGAGTTTGTGAAGTGGTACTAAGGCACTCAGGCATAAGCTCGACAAAAAACTTCTCGACTTCCATGCCATAGCAGCAACCATCACGACGTGCTTGCGCTCAAAATGACGTGCACGTCGTGTCGGTTTTAAGTGAAATGCCTCGATGCTTTCAAGCGAACAGCACTTTATTTGGGGATCAAACCAACATCTCTGACTAGCCCTGCCACCATCACGGTGTCTTGTTCAATTAATTTCATCAAGGGCGCGGCACCTCGTTGTGCTTGATTAGGCGCCTGAGCCGCCAACTGCGCTAAACGCTCTTTGAATTCTGGGCCATCGATCGCACTAGAAATCGATTCAGCCAAACGCGCCGCGACAGCTGGGGGCAATCCTTTAGGAGCGACCACGCCGTTCCAGATGGCCAAATCAAACTCAGGCAAACCACCTTCTTTAAAGGTAGGGACATCAGGCATTTGTGGCAAACGCGCAGGCGATGACACCGCAATCGCCAAAATCCTTTTGTCTTGATGCAACGGCATCATCGCAACCGTTTGATCAAGCACACCGTCCATCACGCCCGCCACGAGATCGGTGAGCGCAGGGCCAGAGCCACGATATTGCACTAACTCGCCCTTCGTTTTAGACAAATGTAAAAACAGCGCTTCAGATAAGTGTGCTGTCGTGCCAGGGCCTCCTGAGCCCAGGTTGATCTTCCCTGGCTCTTTACGCATGCGTTCTAGTAACTCAGGCAAAGTCTTGATGCCACTTTTATTACTGACCGCCAAGACCATCGGCACCGTTGCAACAAGGCCGATCGCCTCAAGCTCTTTAATCGGGTCAACATTCGCGGTTGGGTGAAGGTGAGGAATGATCACCAAAGACATATTCGTGAACATTAAAGTGTGCCCATCGGCTGGCGCTTGGGTCAAACGCTTCAGTCCCACCAAGCCACCTGCACCAGTCGTGTTCTCAACGATCACCGTCTGTATTAAGTCAGTCGTCATGGTCTTGGCCAAGAGTCTGGCTAATGTGTCAAGCGTGCCGCCTGGGGCCACGCCCACAATCATGGTGATCGACTTTGACGGGAAACTCTGCGCGAACGCAGAGGTCGAAAACATCAGCGCTGCAACCACACAAAACAACGTACGAATCATGATTTGCCTCAGAATGATTTGTTTATCATTAAAAACTCAACTGTGCATCAGAATGATGCTTTGTGATCAAAAACTTAACTTGGCCTCAAAAGCATTGTTTGTTTGACAACAACAACTGAAGCAAGCCAAACAAGCACTCACTCAATCCATACATTCCACAGTCGTGGAATACGATAGGGGATGAAGCCTTTGACGTTTGAACGTGAAGCTTGTTTACGCATCAAGTCTCCGAACTTTAAAAATAAGACCTGCTCGTAGACGCGCTCTTGGAATTTTCCAAACGTTTCTTTGCGTGCATCAAACGTTTCGCCCAACACCAACTCAGCAAAGAGTTTGTCGAGCACCGGATCTGCTACAAATTGATTATTTTGCGGGGACACAACATCTTTCAAGGCAGAAAACGGCCCCACCGATGGTCCAGATCCTTGGCCCGTAAACCAGAGATTCCAACCCTCTTTATTGCGCCGCTGGTTCATCGCAGTGGCCCAGTCAAAGACATCGACTCGTACCTTCATGCCGATACCCTTTAGTTGCTCGCTGACGATTTGCGCTGCCTTATACATACTTTGATAACTTGAGTTTGTGATGATGACAAACTCTTCGCCCTTATAGCCAGCCTCTTTTAGTAAAGCAGCTGCCTTTTTGGGATTATTGACGTTGTAGTACTGCTCGCCATTCTTAACATAATAAGGATTACCAGGGTACTGCAGTCCCGGTTGAAGTGCATAGGCGCCATCGGTTGAAATCTCCATGATTTCATCCATATCTAACGCCATCTGCACAGCCCTACGAATACGCACATCATTTGTCGGAGCGCGGTGATGATTCACCCATGCACCATGCAACCAAAAGTTTTTTAAGTCGTAGATAACAATATTCTTGTTATTACCGAGACGCTTGGCGGATTCTGAGGGTAAATCTTCGATGATCTGCAACTGGCCAGACTCAAGCCCCGCCACTCTGGTACCCGGCTCTTTGACAAATTTAAAGTCGACAGTATCGAACCAAACTTTTTTGTTTCCGCCAAAACCGTCTGTCCCTTTGTACCGCGCATCAGGTTGATAATCAACAAAGCGTTTCAGTCTGATATGGCTATCAGGGACCCACTCAACAAACTGCATCGGACCGGTACCAATGGGATCGAGTTTGCCGCCCTCTTTTCCAGTCTGCTCAGCTGGAATAATGACGATCGGCGTCACGAAAGCCGACAGTTCATCTAAAAATACTGGCTGCCGTTGGCTTAACTTTAGTTCAAGCGTTGTCGCATCGGGTGCATTGATTTCTGTCACAGACGCTAACGTCACTTTGGCCAAGGCCATACGCTTGTAGCGCTCAAAAGAGGCTTTGACATCAGCCGAGGTCATCACCTTGCCGTTGTGAAACTTAACGCCAGTGCGAAGCTTGAAGGTATAGGTCAGCCCATCAGGGCTGACCGTCCAGCTTTCTGCCAATTCGGGGATCACGGCATTCGTTTCGTCACGCGTCACTAACTGCTCAAAAATGTGCATCGCCACG
>JBIIWK010000286.1:0-4133 GCA_044338955.1 Burkholderiaceae bacterium | reverse complement strand
ACCGACATGCACAGGTAAAACTCGGTCAATCGACGCGTATCCGCCGGCCTGCGGCGATACAACTCGCCGTGGCACAGCATGCACACCACAAACAACAAAGCGTAATGCGACCAACGCACTTCATTAACGCCGTAGTCCCATTGAATACCGAGCCAACGCGGTATGTCGTTCAACCCTGAAGACGCTAACAACAACACCAACGTGAGAAACGCAAACAACTTGGGGCGGTACCACCGAGGGTGGTCAAACGTCAGAATGAAAGTGACCAAATACAAGCCTAGCGTCGCCACCCAAAGCCCTGGCTCGGGTGCCACATCGTGGCTGATCTGATCAGTGGTCGCAATAAACACCAGTGAAGCCAAGGCCGGCAAAGCTACCCACGACAGGCGCTGGGCCAACGAAGGCTTGAGCGAGCTGACCACGGCTTGCTTGGCAGGCACACCTTCTGCAGCCCCAGAAGGGGCTGCGCCGACCGGAGACTTGTTTTGCCACGCACCCAACGCCACGGGCAAACAAAGCAAGGCAAACACCCAAAAGCCAGCTGTCCAGAGGCGACCCATTTCCTGCTGCTCGAGCCAAGGCTCTAGCACATACGGAAAAGACAAAAGAGCCAAGAACGAACCCACATTAGACAAAGCGTACAAACGGAAAACTGACGAAGAGTGTGCGGCACTGGTGAACCAGTGCTGAACCAAAGGTCCGGTGGTAGCCAAACAGAAGTACGGCAAACCCACACTGGCCCCCAAAATCAGCAATACCTGAAAAACAGGTGAATCGGGTGACTCAGGTCGAAGTTCTGTCCCGGGCAACACTCTAGACGCCAACAAGGCCGCCAATACCAACAAGACCACATGGATACGCGCCTGCGTTTTGCGCGAGGGCAAGGCGGCCAAAGCATGGGCGTAAAGATAGCCCAAGCACAACAGGCTTTGAAAAAACAGCATCGCCGTGGTCCAAACTGCAGGGCTGCCGCCAAACCATGGCAGGATTTGTTTGCTCAACAGGGGCTGAACCTGAAACAATAAAAAGGCGCTCGTAAAGATTGTCAGCGCAAAGGGCAAGAAACTCCACGGATTGGAGGATTGACTTGGTAGAGGATGGGTCATGATCACGGGTTGACTAGAGGCTGTCAGTTAATTTTTTTAGTTTTGGTCGCCTATCAACCCCTTATTTGAGGAGCCGTCATGCCAAGCGCAAAACGGATCGTACCAAACTTCTACCAAATCTGAACTGCCGGCTAGCTAAAAGTCGAAGGTTTAACATCGAACGCTAAAAATCAAACTCTCACAATCACGCACTAACGCTCAAACACCACTCGTCTTTCGACGACTGACTTCTTTGAGCAAATGCTGCTTAAACGCCAAGGCAACCGGCGACAGTTTCTTACCTGCCGGATGAACAATATGCCACGCCGAAGGCAGGGGAAATCCTTCGACGGCTACGACACTGACCCCATGCTCTTTGACCAACCCATGCAGCGCGTGGCTCGATACCAACCCCAGACCAAGCCCACCAGCCACCGATTCTTTTAAGGCTTCGTTGCTACCTAGCTCGAGGCGAACATTTGGCCGAAACTTATTCTTACTAAAAAACCGATCGCCGGCCATACGCGTGCCAGAACCTTTTTCTCGAAGAATGAAGCGATTTTTAGAAAGCTCAGCTAGCGGCACCGCCAGCCGTTTGACTAAGGGATCTGAACTCGGTGCGATCACCACAATCGGGTTAGGCATAAACACCTCGTCGGCCAAATCCAAGTCACTAGGCGGCATCGACATGATGTAAAGGTCATCCAAGTTGTCGCGCAACCGCTGCACGACCCCATCGCGATTAATAATTTCTAACGACACATCAATGTCAGGATATTTTTTACAAAATCCACCCACCAGGCGTGGCATAAAGTACTTGGCCGTACTCACCACCGCCACCTTGAGTTTGCCCCGAGACAAGCCCTTGATCGCATCGACATGTTGCTCGAAGCCATCCCAAGCCTGCGCGATCGCACGGGCGGTGACGGCTAACTCTTTACCTACATCCGTCAAATAGATTTTTTTACTCACCACTTCATAAAGAGGTAACCCAACCGATTCGGTGATTTCTTTGAGTTGCATCGAAGCGGTGGGCTGAGTCACGTGCATCGCTTTAGCTGCAGCGCTCACGCTGCCCTTTTCTGCCAACGCAAGGATCAAACGCAACTGTCGAAAGGTAATATTCATAGATTTTTATCTATAGTTAAGTATATAAGAATAGATTTTACATTATGGATATATCTTTCTAAGATAGGGCCTCTGAAAGGTCTCTATGCAAAATCTAATCGATCCCGTCATTCTTTTTTTTATCGTTGGTGTGCTCGCTGGCGCCGTCAAATCCAATCTCGAAATCCCTCCCGCCATCTCACGATTCTTAGCGCTCTACCTGCTCATGGCACTCGGGCTCAAAGGAGGCTTCGCCCTTTCACATTCAGGCCTCACCGCTCACGTCGCCATCAGTTTGGGCATAGCCGTTTTGCTGGCAATCGTGATCCCCTTGCTGGGTTACTGGTTTCTTCGCCGCTTTGTGTCTGGCTTTGACGCGGCCGCAGTTGCCGCCACGTACGGCTCTGTCAGTGCAGTCACATTTGTGACGGCAGTTCAATATCTCGAAAATCAACACATCGCCTACGGCGGACACATGGCCGCAGCAATGGCCTTAATGGAATCACCCGCCATCATCCTGGCCATCGTCTTTGCCAATACCTTGCGTCAAAAAAATACGCCACTGCCGCTGGGACCAAACGCTAAACTGACTAGCGAAAGCGATTCTTCAAGCAAGCGCGGTGTCTCAATCGGCAAGATCCTGCACGAATCTTTTACAGATGGCGCTCAGCTGTTATTGCTTGGTGCGATGGTCATCGGCATCATCACCGGAGACACGGGACAAGCCGCCATGCAACCGTTTTCAGGTGATCTGTTCAAAGGCATGCTGGCGTTTTTTCTGCTGGACATGGGCTTGATGGCCGCTCGTAATCTGCCGCAAGTTCGCGGCAAATCACCCGTGCTAATCGCCTACGCAATACTAGGGCCAGTCTTACATGCAGGCCTTGCCTTAGGCCTGGCCTATCTCTTAGCGCTGCCAGCGGGCGACGGCGCCTTGCTGATGGTACTGGCCGCAAGCGCTTCGTATATCGCCGTGCCAGCGGTGCTAAGGTTCGCGCTGCCTGAGGCCACCCCTTCGCTTTACTTCGGGCTGAGCTTAGGTCTGACGTTTCCGTTGAATATTTTGTTTGGGATACCTGTTTATGTCAGCCTTGCGCAAGCGGTGCTGCGCTGAAGCCAGGCGGAGTGAAAAAGCAGATACGACACACAGCATCGCTATCACCCCGCCCCTCGGACCAGCACTTAGTCCAACTGAATATTTAAGTCCTTGACTAAGGCCCCTAAACGTATTGCCTCTGAGTTAATCAGATCCGCGAATTGTTGAGGTGTACCCGCAACGATTTCGCTTCCGATAGCTTCCCATTTTTTTCGAAAATCGGGATCATTGAAAATTTCAAGAAGCGTTTTGTTGAGTCTATCGATGACGGCAACGGGCGTCTTTGCAGGGACTGCAATGCCGTGCCAAGCAAAGTAATCAAAACCTTTGAGACCCGCTTCATCCATCGTGGGCACGTTAGGCAAGGCGGGTGAGCGCGTTGCAGTTGTGACCGCTATTGGGTGTAACAAGCCCGCTTGAATGTATTTCATTGAACCGGCAGTGATGTCGACCATACTGAAAATCTGGCCACCAAGCAAATCATTGGCCGCAGGCCCAGCACCTTTGTAAGGCACATGCTGCATAGAGATCCCAGCCATTTTTTTCAGTAACTCGGGCCCTAAATGTTGTGGCGAACCGCTACCTGCCGAACCGAAAGTGACTTTATTGGGATTTGCCTTCGCATAGTCAATGAATTCTTGCAGCGTTTTGATCTTTGAATCTGCCTTCACCTCAAGAACCAGCGGAAATTTTGAAATCTGCGTAATGGGTGCAAAATCTTTGACCGGGTCGTAGGCGAGATCCTTGAAGATCACTTTATTGATCGTCATGTTGCCGCTTGCCGCTAGCAAAATCGTATAACCATCGGGCTTCGCTCTGGCAACCTGAGCGGTACCGATATTACC
>JBIIWK010000124.1:0-9444 GCA_044338955.1 Burkholderiaceae bacterium | reverse complement strand
ACAACCGATACTCCAAGCTTGGCACTCATCGGAACCGATAACAATCTGGCCATCACATCTGTTGGCCCACCCGGTGGGTAGGGCACAACAAAACTGATCGCTTGCGTCGGCCATTTATCTTGAGCATGGCTCGTCGGCGCTAAAAGCATGCATGCAGCTGCAAGGATCCCAAGCAGTGGAAATTTCTTTAGTAAGGTCATTTTGTGTCGCTTGTTTTTGGTATTAATTGAATGTGTGAAAGATTTTTGCCATATTAGGCGATTTCAATTAGCCTAGACCAACTACCAGTCAGAAAGTAGCAACATTTGTACCAAACCTGATTGACCTGTCGTCTCTGAAAATACTAGAAATTTCCAAAAACCGTTTTATCTCGCGTAGGCGGGATATCGATATCGAGGCAACTACCGTGAACCTTCTTAGCGCAACAGCAATTGAACTCGCCCAAGCCTATCGCGCTCGAACACTGTCTCCGGTTGAAGCGACCAGAGCGATTCTAGAAGCCATTCCTGATTTCGACAGTCTCAATGCTTTTTGCCACCTGAGCCCAGAACAGGCGCTGAGCGCGGCGCGCGCCTCTGAGCAACGCTACAACGCGGGCGCACCGCTTTCTGGCTTGGATGGCGTCCCCATCGGCATCAAGGATTTGATCGTCACAAAAGGCATGCCCACCAGAAGAGGGTCGCTGACAACCTCGGCCGATGACCCTTGTGACGCGGATGCGCCTTCGGTTGCACGCTTACGCGAGGCTGGCGCGGTGATTCTAGGCAAAACAACAACACCAGAATTTGGCTGGAAAGGCATTACCGATTCTGCGCTCACTGGTACAACAAGAAACCCTTGGAAGCCAACGCATACACCCGGTGGTTCTAGCGGTGGGTCTGCTGTGCAGGTTGCTTGCGGACTAGGCCCCATCTCTATTGGCACGGATGGTGCCGGTTCGATTCGAATCCCATCAAGCTTCTCTGGGGTCTTCGGCCACAAGGCAAGTTATGGTCGCGTACCCGCCTGGCCCGCAAGCCAGGTCGGCACGCTTGCCAATATCGGCCCCATGACCAGAACAGTCGCAGACGCGGCACTCACGCTGTCGATTATTTCAAAATGGGATGCTAGAGACTGGCACGCGCTACCCCAACAAGAGATGAATTGGGCGGATTTGCCCAGCACTGGGCTTAAGGGTCTGCGCATTGCCTACAGCCCTGACTTAGGCTTTGGCGGGGTCGACCCAGACGTCGCTGCGCTTGTAAAAGCAGCTGTTGAAAAAATGGCTGAACTCGGTGCATACGTCACTGAAATCAACCCACCCATTGGCGACATGAATGACACCATTGATGTGCTGTGGCAATCGGGTTGTGCATATGGCCAACGCAACATGACTGAAGCACAACTGAATGTCTTAGAGCCCGGACTACGCCAAGCCGCTGACCGAGGACGCGCCTACACCTTGCCGCAATATCTGAAAGCGACCGAAGAGCGCAGTGCGTTCGGTGCACGTATGCGCGAGTTTCAAACTGACTGGGATCTGCTTGTGCTGCCCACCATGCCGGGCACCGCATTTGAAGTCAACCAACTCGGTCCCAAACAAGCAGACGGCTCGATTGGCAGCGCCTGGCGCATTTGGAATCCGTTTTGTTATCTGTTCAATCTAACGATGCAACCCGCAGCGAGCCTGCCCTGCGGATTTACCGCTAAGGGATTGCCGGTTGGCTTACAGGTGGTTGGGCGTATGCACGACGACCTAACGGTACTCAGAGCCTGCGCCGCGCTAGAGCCCCATGTGTCGCCGCTGAAGCTTGCACCGCGGCCGAACTGACCTACCGAACACCCCTGAAGAAGTCAGACGGCCTCTGCAGTAGCTAGCCTGAATTTTAGGAATTGTTTGGCGGGCGGTGTAAGTTTCGTTGTGTCATACAAGGCTCTCAAGATAGGGGCGCATGACATTGGCGACTCGGCAAACCTGAGCCGACTCCCACAGTTCATCGATGGTGACTTTTTTCTGTTTCCAGGCATTCCTCAGTGCTTCAAGTGCGATGTGTAGCCCTATCTTGTTTCGAAATTTGAAACAGTCGGCGATGGTCTTGGCGACCGATGTCACCGGTACATACACCACACCGTCGATTGATTTTTGTTCAACAGCCAATCCAAGATCGGAAAATCTCACGAGGTGCAGTGGTGGATAGCTCACGATAGGCGCTCGCGCTTTAGACGCAATGGCTACCCAGACTTCATGAGAATTCTGGGTTGTAAGCCCATGAATCTGTAACGCGGTCAGGAGGCAAAAAACGACGTTGGGATACTTGATTGCCAATTGCGCTAGTTGGTCCAACTCCGTAAGCGCTCTGTCAGAGCTCGCGTAAAGGCCACGACTAATTCGGACTCACGCACCGCTGCGCAACAACTACTGCAACTTTGCCCCAGATGCTCCCGCAAGCGCAAGTGCGTGCGCACGCACTAACTCATTGGCGTGAACTAGTTCCAACGCAAGATCTCAGATTTTCGATGGTAGGGCAATACTTTACGAAATTGTCGGCAAAGGCTGGATCCCGCAGCACACAGATGCAGAGTTGCGCGAAGTGCAGGCTAACAATTTTTTTGTTTTTCTTAATCGAAGATTTGCATGAGTAAGTTAAATCGAAGAACTCTTTACACAATGCGTGAAATGGATTTGCTTGATTTTTTTGCAGCGCAAGCGTTACCACTTGTTTTCAAATCTTGGTTTGGAGATTTGAAAGATATACCGGACGATCAGGAGGATTTAGACGCCGAAACAATGATAATTCTTGCTCAGAGAAGTTACGAGATGGCAGAGGCCATGATGGACGCGAAAGAGACATTTTCTTCATTGGAGAATTAGCATGCACAACACAGACGCCGCAAACGCTTTCGTCTCAGCACGAGGCACAACATACAGGCCCCGTGGAGGCGTGCAAGCTGGGTGCCGCCAATCGAGCAGCAGGCCTACATTGACAAGTGTTACGACTACCGCCACCTTGTCGATCTGGCGCCAGTGAGTCAATCATGAACCCACTCAGCCCAGAGAAAATCTTACGCAATCTAACCAACGGGTATTTTATGACCCACGAGACGCGGAAGGAAGCGGCAGCGCTGATACGTCGCCTGCAGGAATCCAACAAAGCGCTAAAAGAGGGGATGATTGAGTTTGCGGATCAGATTTTTGCATTACGCCGTGAGTTGAGCGAAAAGGGTAAGTCATGACTCAAAATGATTTTATCCATTTGTTCAAAGAAGCCTGCGCTGGCAAGTGCAATGCTAAGTACAACCCTTGTATTTTTAGGCAGGCCGCTGATGCGTTGGCTGAGTTGAAGCCTGAGCAGGAACCCGCAGCCTGGGGGATGTTGGGGCGCGATGGCCAGATCATTGATTGCATCGCCCCCGCCGATCACGACAGTCTGGAGGACGGGTACACGATCCCGCTCTACCGCAGGCCATGAGACGCCCACGGGTAAAGCTGGCGCGGTCATGGTTGGGCCACTTACCGCCGATCGTAGCCAGAATCGTGCAAGTGATGGGGCGCGGGAACGCGATCCATATGTTGCAAAGATCTATAGGAGTGGCGGATGATGAGGGGGCAGATTTCTCAGGCCGTACTGTCGGCTATGGATTTGACTGACGTGCTGTTGCGCTTCATTGGCTATCGTCTGAAATTCTGGGCAAACCAGCAATCCTTTGATAATTTCGGGCGCGGCTGGACGGTACACGGGGCAAATAACTTGCTCTTTGCCTCGCAGGATAACCAGGTTGATACCCCTGACCGCTGGAAGAACCGGCGCAAGATGAGTTGGCTGGTCATGATCGCAGGGCTTTTATTTTCGTTATTGTTCTTGGTGAAAGACGCGGTACTGCTATCGCCCCCACCGGAGGCAACCTTTCAAAGCAACTTGATAAGCTTCTTCTTTCCGAATTAGCCAGAGCGGATCCGGTTGCAACCTATGCCCGCACCTGATACGAGTAAGTCAAAGCTCTGAAGCAAATCTTAGGTAAATGGTGGGAAGTACAAGTTTCGAACTTGTGACCTATCGCGTGTGAGGCGATCGCTCTACCCCTGAGCTAACCTCCCGAATACTGCACAGAAAACCGCATCACTATTAGTCCACACTGTGATCTCATAGTCCGCCGATTCTGACCCATTGCGCTGACCGCCCAATCTTGAGACGAGCCTGCGATCGCTAGATTGGAATATGCCATATTGGGCACGACACGCATTATACACAGCGGCAACCTTGTCGAAGCCTGCACTGCGCCGCCACTCAGAGCGAATCCCAAAGCACCACCAGATCAAAATCCATTTCACGGACAACTCGAATCGATAGAAGTGCGAGAAATCCAATGAAGAATCGGTAACGGTGGTTGGCCCTTTCCTGTACAACCTTTTTCAATCAAACCCGCCAAGGCCATGTGCGTAAGCATATCCTCAAACCGGCGAGTTCTTGCAAAAATATCTCACATTCCTTTGACATGTTTATGCGAACTTTTCAGAACAGCAGCGTCACCACGCAAGTCAGAAGATTCAGCTCTGCCACCATCAATATTGGCCTCCATCTTAGACTTTAGGGCTGCGATCTCGGCTGTTAGTTTGACTTCAAGTTGCTCTGTCTTAGCCTCAAGCCGAACCAAGCCAGGCGTGCCATCCCAACCAAAATCAGCCATAATCCTAGTCAAACAACATTGATACGAGACAAGCCTTGAAAATCACCGCAATCACTGCAATTCCCTTGTCCTTTCGACTTGACCAAGGCAAAACGGTCACGATGGGGATTGGCAGCACGACCAAGCGCGACACGATTATTGTGCGGGTTGAAACTTCTGAAGGCATTACGGGGTATGGCGAGGCCCACCCTGGCCGCAGCCCTGGGGCCGTGGTCAGCCTGATTCACAATACGCTCGCCCCGATGCTGATCGGCATGAGCGCCACCGACGTGATTGGCGTTTGGAAGCGCGTGCATCGTATGCAGCTTTCAAGCCATGGGGTCGGTTCAGGCGCCTCGCTGGGTTTGTCGGGCATCGACATGGCGCTTTGGGACATCAGGGGCAAGGCCGCCAAGATGCCTTTGTACGAATTGCTGGGCGGCAGCAAGCGCCGTTTGCCCGCCTACGCCGGCGGCATCTCTTTAGGCTATCAACCGAAAGAGTCGCTGGCAGAAGAAGCACAAGAGTATGTGGCGCGGGGCTACAAAGCGATCAAGCTCAGGCTAGGCGACAGCGCCAAAGCCGACATTGAGCGTGTGCTGCACGTGCGCAAGGTGCTAGGCGACGATATTGATATTTTGACTGACGCCAACACCGCCTACACCCTGGCTGATGTGCGACGCGTATTGCCTGTGCTCGCAGACATCAAAGCCGGTTGGCTTGAAGAGCCCTTTGCCTGTAACGATTTCTCGTCTTACCGCGAAGCCGCGAAGATTACGTCGCTTGTGCCGATTGCCGCTGGCGAAAACCATTATGGTCGCTTTGAATTTGCGCAATTACGCGAAGCGGGCGCGGTGCAAATCTGGCAACCTGACTTATCAAAATGCGGTGGCATTACCGAAGGCCTAGCCATTGCAGCGATGGCTTCAGCCTATCGTATCCCCATGCATACACATAGTTCAGCCACGGGCATCAACCACGCTGCCACAATTCATTTCATGGCGGCAATTGAAAATTCAGGCTACTTTGAGGCTTGCGTGTCGCACTTTAATCCCTTGCGCGATATGTTTGGCACCACCTTTGAGATTGGCGCAGACGGTTGCGTTGAACCGCTCGACAAGCCTGGGATCGGGCTTGAGATTGATGAATCGTTGTTTGCCAAGTACCCGCTGATTGATGGGCCTGGCTACGTGGTGAAATTTTAAGCCTGTAACGATACCCGCGCAGCATGTTTGACCTGAAGAATAAAGGACCACAATCGGATCGCACTCTGGTCTAAGAACTAAATTCATGCTTCTCGAATCACCAAAAAAACCCCTCTATCGCATCGAAATAAAACTTCTCTAATTACCGGAGGCATCATGTTTAAAACTGTTGCAAAATTTTTCGCACCGATCATTGCTGCTCTTGCAATGATCGCGCCGACACACGCACAAACGTTTCCAGAGCGTTCAGTCAAAATCGTGGTGCCTTATCCACCCGGTGCGTTCAACGATTCACTAGCGCGTATGTCTAGCGAAAAGCTCACCAAGCTTTGGAACCAAACCGTTGTGGTTGAAAACAAGCCCGGTGGCAATACCACTATTGGTAATAACTACGTAGCCAAGTCGGCTGGTGATGGCTACACGATTTTAGTCACGCCCCTGCCGTTCTCGGCCTTGCCGGCCCTGTACGGCAGCAAACTTCCCTACGATGCACTGAACGATTTTCAAGCGCTGATTTTGGCCGGTGTTGCCAATAACGTTCTGGCAACTCGCAAAGGCCTTGCTATTAAAGACGTCAATGAGTTAATTGCCTATGCCAAAAAGAATCCAGGCAAACTCAACTACGGCTCAACTGGTTCAGGCTCGTCAAACCATCTGTCGATGGAACTATTAATGAGTATGACCGGTATCCAACTCACGCACGTGCCCTACAAAGGCAGCGCCCCCGCAGTGGCAGCGCTGATGGCGGGTGAAATCGACGTACTCTTTGACAATATTCCAAACATTCTTGGGCAAATCAAAGCGGGCACTGTTACCGCGATTGCGGTCACAGGCTTAAAACCTTCGCCACTTTTACCTGGCATCCCAACAGTTGCTGAAACCGGTGCCCCAGGTTTTGAAGTGAACGTCTGGTTTGGCATGCAAGTGCCTGCAGCAACACCCAAAGCTGTCGTGGCTCAAATCAACCGTCAACTCGCTGCAATCTTTCGCGAACCCGACATCACCAAACGCTTTACGGATGCGGGCGTAGCTGTGGTTGCAAGTACCCCTGAAGAATTTAGCGCGCTACTTAAAAGCGAAGTCGCTAAATGGGGCAAAGTCGTTAAAGACGCGAATATTAAAATTGAGTGAAAGGTACTCGCGGGACATGACGAGGGTGAGTGAATACCGCCCTCGACGCGAGCCGACCTGTGAAGTATTGTAAAAAAAATTTGAGTCAGCACATGAAAATTCAAGACGTCACCCTCACCTTGTTTAGCTGGGACGATATCCCCGCAACGAGTTACGGCGCCCACACGGGTCGTTTCTCGGGCGGCAGTAAGTTAGGCCTGCTTGCCATCACTACCGATCAAGGGATTACCGGTCACGCTTTTTTAGGGTCGGCGTTTTATCCCGCTGATATGGATGGCGCCAGCTTGATCAAGTATCTCAAGCCGATTCTGCTCAATCAAAATCCGCTTGACCGGGAGCGTCTCTATAAAGCGATGTGGAAGCGCGTTCGCACCACGACCGCGCGCGCCATTGGTGCAATGGATGTCGCACTTTGGGACATCGCCGGAAAAATCGCGGGCTTGCCTATTCATCAACTGCTAGGCTCTTATCGTGATCGCATTCCGGCTTACATCAGCTCAGCCGTCTTGGCAGCTCCAGAGGCGTATGCCGAAGAAGCACAGCACTACAAGTCACTAAACATGGCCGCTTACAAGATTCATCCACCGCAAATCTGGCAAGACGATATCAAGGTGTGTGAGGCTGTACGCAAGGCCGTCGGAGACGACTACACCTTGATGCTGGATTCGGTCTGGAGCTACGACTACCCCGCCGCCTTGCGCGTTGGTCAGGCCATCGAAGCGCTTGGTTTTTATTGGTACGAAGATCCGTTAGCCGATGCCGATATCTACAATTACATTGAACTGAAAAAGCACCTGAGCATCCCAATCATGGCCACCGAATATCCAGCGGGCGGTTTGGATTCGTACGCGCCTTGGATTAAAGAACGCGCCACCGATTTCTTACGCGGCGATGTCGCAGTAAAGGGTGGCATCACAACGCTGATCAAAACCGCGCATTTAGCTGAAGCCTTTCATTTAAATTATGAAGTGCACCACGGTGGCAACTCGCTCAATAACTTCGCGAATTTACACGTGATCATGGCACTGCAAAATACCGAACTTTTTGAAGTGCTGTTGCCAGCAGAATCTCAAAAGTATGGGCTGCTGCAGGATATCGAAATCGATGCGCAAGGGATGATTCACGCACCAATGGCCCCTGGCCTTGGCGCGCAAATCGATTTTGGACTGATTAAAAGAAAAACACTTGGAGTGTTGACCTAACAGGATTCGCCAAGCGTCCCTGAGACTCGCGTACGATGATTGCTGCAAGGCAATTGGCTGTGCAGTCGCGCGTTACTGACAAATAACGCTTGCGAAGCCTCAGGCCTTGACTTCTGACACATGAACAGGCTCATACTGCCGCCAGGCGCAAGCCCCTTTAGCAGCTTTATCTAAAGCGGCCAAGTATTTTTCGTGTGCGAATAGGTCATCGGCGCTCGGCAAAATAACCGGCAAGTTCAAGGCTTCAAGGCGTTGCTCGCTCGCCGCCACGCTGGCGGTTTCTGGCACGTCAAAGTTGTCGATCATCAAACTGTCTTGACCGCGCGTCATCGCGAGCCAAACTTCGGCGAGCAGCCGTGAATCTAACAGGGCGCCGTGCAACTGCCGGTGCGCATTAGACACCCCATAACGATCACATAAGGCATCAAGAGAATTACGTTTGCCCGGGTGCAAGGTTTTTGCGTGTGCGAGCGAGTCGGTTACGCCCGCGCAAAAATTCGTGACGGGTTCACGGTCGATACGCTTGAGCTCGGCATTTAAGAACTTTAAATCGAAAGGCGCGTTATGGATGATGAGTTCAGCGCCTTCAATAAAGGCTAGAAATTCGTCGACCTGTTCTTCAAAACGCGGCTTCGTTGATAAAAAGTCTGTCGTCAGGCCGTGTACATCAAGCGCGCCCGCATCACTGTCGCGCCCAGGGTTCAAGTAAGTATGAAAGTCGCGTCCGGTGATCCCGCGGTTCAGTACCTCAATGGCACCAATCTCAACGATACGATGTCCATAGGCAGGGTCGAGACCTGTCGTTTCAGTATCGAGAATAATCCAGCGCATAGTTTGGGTGACCTAAAAAGGGCGAGCGAACGAAAGGCGATCGATAAATTTAAAAGTGCAAATCTTCGTTATACAGTTGGCGCTTAAAGCGTGGCATCTGCATTCTGTTGAAATAATCCTAACTAGGGTACAACTATAGCGCGAGCAGCTCGTCATCTCACATCCGTGATCGCGCGTCCTCGACCCCACGGTTGGCTAGCAAGTCGGCGCGTTCATTACCGGGATCGCCTGCGTGACCCTTCACCCAACGCCAGGTGATGTCGTGCTGCGTGACTAAACCATCTAACAACAGCCACAGGTCGGCATTTTTGACTGGCTTTTTGTCAGCAGTGCGCCAGCCGCGCTGCTTCCAGCCATGAATCCACTCAGTCATGCCCTTCATCACGTATTGCGAGTCGATATGCAGGGTGACCTTGCAGGGGCGCGTGAGA
>JBIIWK010000056.1:0-13609 GCA_044338955.1 Burkholderiaceae bacterium | reverse complement strand
TGGTAGCGCCTGGCGCCTTTGACTGTCTGACGATTCGACTCGCCGAACAGGCCGGCTGCAAAGCTGCGTACATGACCGGCTCGGGGGTATCTATTACGCGTCTGGGCGCACCCGATGTTGCTCTGCTGTCTTTTTCCGAAATTGTGGATCAGGCTAAGCGCATGGCCGACGTCACCACCATCCCTATCATTGCCGATGCCGACACAGGGTATGGCGGGCCACTGAATGTGATTCGCACCGTACGTGAGTTCGAGCGCGCGGGCATCAGTGGCATCCAAATCGAAGATCAAGCTTGGCCCAAACGCTGCGGACATGAGCCTGGCCGTCGAATCGTTTCGACTGCAGAAATGGTGGGGCGCATTAAAGCAGCCGTCGATACGCGACACGATCCGAATGTCGTCATCATCGCGCGTACCGATGCCCGCAGTGATCTTGGCATCAATGCGGCGATCGAGCGCTCGCAGCGCTACGCCGAAGCCGGTGCTGACGTGTGCTTCCTTGAGTCGCCAGAATCTGCTGACGAAATGCGTTTGCTCAACCAACACGTCAAGATACCCACGCTGGCAAATCTGGTTGAAGGGGGACGCACGCCGATGCTGTCGGTTGATCAACTCACCGCCTTGGGCTATAGCGTCGCGATCTTTCCTAATTCGATGGCCCGCGTCATTGCCTCGGTCGGTAAGGCCTTATACGAAGAGTTAGCACGCAAGGGCTCAAGCGCGGCATTCTCGGATCGCATGGTAGATCATCGCACCCTCTGGAATCTTTTTGAATACCCGGCTTTCATGGAGCTTGAAAGCCGTTATGTTGACCCCGCCGCAGCGATCGACGTCATTCCGGGGCTTAAGCCGTAAGAATCCCCCTACCTTCCCGCCTGAGCGGCGTCCGTCAGGACGAGGTCGGGGAGGATGTCAATTCAAGCGAATCCCGAGTTCTTTCACCAAGGGCTGCATCAGCAGCCGCTCTTGCGCAATCGTCTCGGCCATTTGTTGGGGGGTACTACCCACTGGCATCATCCCCAGCGTTTCAAGCTGTTTAAGCATGGCCGGTTCTTGCAAAATTTGCGCAACGGTTTTTTGAATCAGGGCAACGCGCTCTGCTGGGATGCCGGCTGGGCCCATCAACCCGAGCCACGGAAGCGACGAATAGCCTGACAAGCCAGACTCAGAGAGGGTTGGCGTATCAGGCAAACCTACAAAGCGCTCGGGGCTGGTGATCGCAATCGCCCGTACCCGGCCGCCATCGAGCATTGCCCGCGCGCTAGACGGCGCCTCAAGCGCGATATCAAGCTGGCCACCCACCAGATCGCCCTGCGTCTTGCTTGCCGCGTTGGCGGGCGCATAGACGGCCTTGATGCCTACGCGACGCGCAGTTTGCTCCCAGACCATATGAAACGCAGACCCAATGGCATACGAGCCAATTGTCAGATCGCGGGTTTTGGCCTGTTCAACAAAATCTTGCCAGGTTTTAAAGGGGCTCTCTTGGCGCACAATAAAAATAAACGGCGTGCGCGCCACCAGTGAGATCGGCTGCAAGTCTTTGATCGGATCATAGGGCAGGCTATCGACTGCAAACGGCATGATGGTGATCGAAGAAGCAGCCACCATCCCAATCGTATAGCCATCTGCCGGGGCTTTGACCAGTGCGGTCGTGCTGACAATACCCGCACCGCCCGGACGATTTTCAACCACAACAGGTTGACCCCAGACCGCAGTGAGACGTGTAGCTAACACTCTCAGAATGACATCGATCGGGCCGCCCGGCGGGTTCGCCACAATGATCTTGACCGGCTTGTCGGGGTAAGCGCCCGGGGTTTGAGCCTGCGCCACACGCGGGCTCAGTAGGGACAGGCTACAGACGCCCACCACCATCACAAACATGGCGACACGATACAGTTGGATATTCATACGCATACTGATGACCTTTTGTTTCAACCTAATTTAAAAAGAAGTGCCCGTCGTACTGAAAGATGCAAAACAAGCACGCATCACAGGCGCTGAGACACCACTACAGATTCTAAGCACAGACAGAGATCCATATTATTCAAAAACATGCACCGCTGGGCTGGGTGACCAGCCAGGTGTGCGGCCATGGATGAACGCGATCCAAGCACTCTGCAGCTGCGCAACGAGGCGCGCGCCATGTTCTGCGGTCATCCCCTGCAGCATCGCGGCACCCTCAAAGCTTTCAAGATTACCAAAGACAAACGGCAACTCGCTGCAATGACAGGCGCCGAACGCTGGATTAGGCCCATAGGCAAACTCAAACACCCACGCTTGCCGACCGGCGGCGTGCGCATCGTGCGCCCATTGCCGCGACGGCGCGCCAAAGATTTTTTCACCAAGCTGCTGGCTGGCCAAATCGCGCTCGGTTCCTGGAAATGCGGTCATTTCATCGCGCGTGTAGCCCAGCAATACGTCGGCACGCGTTGCCGCTTGCTGCATCAGGGGGCCGAGCGGCAAGCTAAAAAATTCTGCATCACCCACCGGGCAAAAGAGGCTGCGATTGGCGCCTTCTTCTTTAAGCGCGGCCATCACGCTCGGGGCCTGTTGAGCAGCCAATAAACTGGCCACCGGCAAGGCACGCGCCTGCTCGACGGTCTGCGCACCTGTCGCCTGCAAAAACACATGGCTGAGGTGGGCGGCTTGCGCTGGTTCACGAAACCCACGCCCCAGCGACGCACTCTGCAAAATCGCACGGTTAAACAGCGGCGCGCGGGCAAGCATTGCTGCAATATTGAAACCTCCCGCCGACTGGCCCATCATGGTGATGTTGGCAGGGTCTCCACCAAAATGTTCGATATTGTCGACAACCCAGCGTACTGCAGCTTCTTCATCGAGCAACCCAACGTTGGCGGTTTCACCCGGCACATATAACCACCCCAGCGCTGCAAGTCGATAATTGACCCCCACCACCACGCAGTCACCGCCTGCGGCCAGGCGGGTGCCGTCGTACCAGGCGAGTGCGCCGCCACCGCTTTGCCAGGCACCGCCGTGCAGCCACACCACCACCGGACGCTTGCGCTGATCGCAGCCAGGTGTCCAGATTGCTAAGCGCAAACAGTCTTCATCTTGCACGGCCTCAAAGTCACCCATCACCGTGCGCAAGCGTGAGGGCAACTGCGGGCACACGGGCCCCGCTTGGGTTGCATCAAACGGCGACTGTGGCCCTAAGGGTTGCGGCGGAGCAAAGCGCAAGGCTCCGGTTGGGGCCTGGGCATAACGCAGGCCTAAGAACTGGGTGACCGTGTGGGCTTGCAGCCCCGTGACTTGGCCTTGTTTTAGGGTAACGGTGACAGACTGTGGCGCGATCGACATAGGGCTTTGAGATTCATTTGAAAAGATTCTGACAGCATTACAGCAGAAATCACTAAAATCAAGTCGTTAAACCATCGTTTTACCTGCCTTTTACTGTTTTGACTTTTCGGATCTGCCCCGTGACGATAAAAGACCCCCCGCGCCCGCTCGATCGTATCGACCTCAAAATACTCGATGTCTTGCAACGGGATGGCCGCATCTCAATGACCGACTTGGCCGACCGGGTCAACCTGTCTGCGACCCCTTGCTCAGAACGTGTCAAGCGGCTCGAGCGTGAAGGCATCATCATGGGCTATTACGCGCGGGTCAACCCAGCCGCGCTTGGCAAGAGTCTGTTGGTATTTCTTGAAATCAAGCTCTCGACTAAGTCTGATGACGTTTTTGAAAAGGTCAAAAAAGAACTTGAGTATGTACCTGAGGTCATGGAATGCCACCTGGTGTCGGGCGATTTTGATTATTTAATCAAAGCGCGCTTGTCAGAAATGAGCAAGTATCGACAGCTCTTGGGTGAAATCCTCAAACGCCTGCCCGCCTCTGCCGAGTCGCGCAGTTACGTGGTGATGGAAGAAATTAAAGAAACTCTTTATTTAGCGGTTGACCGCTGAGCAAACTATTCGGTCTTCGACTGCTCAGCACCAGTCTGATGACCACACCTGCTGTCGGGCGTTGTGCTCCAGTGTTTTAACGCGTTAAACCGCGCGCGCAACGTGTTTTCACCATCATTGGCTGACCCACAGCTCTAGGCAAGCGTGCGGATGAAATCCCATAAAACGGGATGATCTGAGTTGGCCACGTTAAAGCGAAACCAGTTTGAGGCGCGGTCTTCTGGCCGAAAATAGGCGCCGGGGGCTAGCCAGATGCCGTGCTTCAGGGCGCGCGTCGCCACACTCGTACTTTGTTTTGGATCGATCGGCAGACGCGCCCACAAAAATAAGCCTGCTTCAGGTTGAGCAAAAACCTCGACGCCCGCAGCCAGCATGCTTGCGCACACACGTTGGTGTGTTTGTTTGAGTTTGTCGGTTAAAAAATGAAGGTGTTGCTGGTAGTGCCCGTCACTCAAGACGTTGGCCACTACACGCTCAGTCACCTCTGACGAGGTCAAGCCAACGGCCATTTTGCTGCGTGCCAAATTGGCCAGGATGTCAGCATGCGCCGCCACATAGCCCACCCGCAGCGTGGGCGTGATGGTTTTCGAAAAGCCTGAAATATAGATGACACGACGCAGTCCCTCAAGAGCGGCGAGACACGGCGCGCCTTCGGGTGCGAGCTCGCGATAAATGTCGTCTTCGATGACCCACAAGCCATGCTGCTCGGCAATCTCAAGCAGGCACTTGGCGCTGCTCAGCGAGAGCGTGGTGCCCGAAGGATTTTGCAACACGGTATTTACAAAGATCGCTTTGGGGCGCGCGCGCTTAATGAGTTGTACGAGCTGATCCAGATCATGGCCTTCAGCGTTGCGGGGCAAGCCCACGACCTTCAGGCCCGCAAGCTGCAAAATCTGCAGCAGATTGCAATAACAAGGGTCTTCAACAACGACCGTGTCTCCGGGTTGCAATAGCGTGCGCACGACTAGATCAAGTGCTTGCGTCGCACCTTGCGTCAGCAGCACATTTGCAGCCTCTGCGGGGATGTCATTGCGCCTGAGTCTGGCCGCGATGTGTTCGCGTAGCGTCGCCATGCCATAGGGGTGTCCATAGCCACCAAAGCGCGCACCCGGCACACGGCTCAAGGTACGCAAAGCCTGCTGCAAACCACTTTCGTTGATCCACTCGCCGGGTAGCCAACCGCAGCCTGCTTTAATCGGCACCGAGTGGTCGGCAAATACGTCGGACAAGAGCCAGGCCGCGTTTAGGCTTGGTGCAGACCACGCAGGCATCGCTGGGGGCGCCGCCGCCCGCTTATCCACCACGCGATACGAGGCGCCGCGCTTGGCCACCACCTGCCCAGACGCCACCAAGCGCTGGTAAGCCTCTGAAACGGTGAACGCGCTCAGCCCCTGCTCACGTGCAAGCTGACGCACCGAGGGCAAGGCATCGCCCGCCCGCAACGCACGGCTCGCGATCGCGTCGGTCAGCGCAGCGACAATTTGCTCAACTAAGCTCAGGTCAGCTTTGCGTTCAAGGTTCAGTGAGAAGACCAAATACGACACCTATTGTTAAGGGCTGGTAAGCCAGTCAGGCTGGCGCGCGCAAGCGCTAGCCGAGAACCTATCCGAACTCGCCACGCGACCAGTACAGTTTGCCACATATTTGTGCAACTGTACTGGTCGCGGGCCACCTTGCAGCGCTACAGTAAGCGTACAACCCGATCACCGGAGAACCCCATGAATGCTGTTACCGAAGCCGTCAGCCTGTCCAACACTGTGGACATGACCAATTTTTGGATGCCTTTCACTGGCAACCGCCAGTTCAAAGCTGCCCCGCGCATTCTGCAAAGTGCCAAAGATATGCATTTCACCACCATGGATGGCCAGAAGGTGCTTGATGCAAGCGCCGGCCTCTGGTGCGTCAATGCCGGTCATGGCCGCGCAGAAATCATCGAAGCCGTGCACAAGCAAATGCAAGAGCTTGATTACGCACCTCCCTTTCAAATGGCGCACCCCTTGGCCTTTGAAACCGCCAAAGTGATCGCAGACATCATGCCAAAGGGTTTGGATCGCATCTTCTTTGCCAACTCTGGCTCTGAAGCTGTCGATACCGCGCTCAAGATGGCGCTGGCTTATCACCGCTCGCGTGGCGAAGGCCAGCGTACGCGCCTCATCGGTCGCGAGCGCGGCTACAGTGGCGTGGGCTTTGGTGGCATCTCGGTGGGTGGCATCGTTGCAAATCGCAAGGCCTATTCAGCCAACCTGATTCCTGGCGTTGATCACCTGCCCCACACACATAGCATCCCTGACATGGGCTTTAGCAAAGGCCAGCCACAATGGGGCATGCACCTTGCTGACCACCTCGAAAATCTGTGCGCGCTGCACGATGCCTCGACCATTGCCGCTGTCATCGTTGAGCCGGTTGCTGGCTCAACTGGCGTGTTAGTGCCGCCTGTCGGCTACCTGCAACGCTTGCGCGAGATCTGCACCAAGCATGGCATCTTGCTGATTTTTGATGAAGTCATCACCGGCTTCGGTCGCTTGGGCAAAGCCACAGCCAGCGAGTTTTTTGGCGTCACTCCCGACATAATCACGATGGCCAAAGCGATCAACAACGCGTCGATTCCGATGTCGGCTGTTGCTGCCAGCACGCACATCTATGACACCATTATTAACGCCAGCCCAGCCAATGCGATTGAAATGTTTCATGGATACACCTATTCATCGCACCCCGCTGCCGCAGCCGCTTGCCTGGCAACGCAAGAAATCTACAAGCGCGAAAAGTTGTTCGACCGCTCGCTGGCTCTTGCTCCAAAGTTTGAGAAAGCCATCCACGCACTGCGTGGTGAGCCTTACGTCAAAGACATCCGTAACCTTGGCTTGATGGGTGCGGTTGAGCTTGAGTCGCGCCCAGGCGCGGTTGGTGCACGTGCTTACGACGTATTCTTGAAGTGCTTAGAAATGGGTGTGTTGGTTCGCTACACTGGAGACAGCTTGGCGTTTTCGCCACCACTGATCGTCAGCGAAGACCAGATCGACGAAATTTTCAATACGGTCAAAAAGGCAATTCACCTGGTTGCTTAAGTTTGCGCTTAAGCACAACAAAGAAAGCGCTTCGGCGCTTTTTTTGTTGTCGCGGCCTTCGATGGCGCGAACAACAAGCCAGAAGCTACGCCAACGATTATGATGGGATCAACGTAATACTGCTGTGACGCGTCGTACTGTCATGGCTTCATGTGGCAGGGGCATTGGGCTCCTGTCACTTAACCTTCGCAGGAAACTTTTTACTCATGAACTGGCAACTTCCATTTCAGTCTGGCCGTCAACCCGTGCTGGCACGCAATATCGTTTCAACGTCGCAGCCGCTCGCGTCCCAAGCGGGCGCAGCTGTATTTGCGCGCGGTGGCAATGCCATTGACGCCGCCATTGCTGCAGCCATTACGCTGACCGTTGTCGAGCCCACCATGAATGGTATTGGTGGTGACGGCTTCTCAATTATTTGGGATGGCAAAAAGCTGCACGGCCTGAACGCCTCAGGGCGTGCGCCGGCTGCTTGGTCGCCCGAGCGCTTTAAGGGTATGGACACCATGCCCAAGAATGGTTGGGAGTCAGTGACCGTGCCGGGCGCCGTGTCACAGTGGGTTGCTTTGTCAAATAAATTTGGCCAACTGCCCTTTGAGGATTTATTTAAAGACGCAATCCGTCATGCGCGCGAAGGGTTTCCGGTGAGCCCAGTCATCTCTAAGCAATGGGCCGCGGCCGTCAAAGAGTTGGCACAGCACCCAGGCTTTGGCGCTTTCATGCCCAATGGTCGCGCACCTGCCACCGGCGAGATCTGGAAATTTACCGATCAAGCCGACACTCTCGAAGATATTGCGCGCACCAAAGGCGAGTCGTTTTATCGCGGCCGTTTAGCCAAAATGATTGCAGCCTTTTCAGCCGAGTGTGGCGCGGCGATGACTGAGGCGGACTTGGCCGCCCATCAGGCCGACTGGGTCGAGCCTATCTCGACAAACTTTCGCGGCTACGACGTGCACGAGATCCCGCCAAATGGCCAAGGCCTCACTGCGCTGCTGGCGCTGAACATCATCGAGCACCTGCCCTACAACGAAACGGCGCCAAACTCAGCCGAGCGCATGCACTTAGAAGTTGAAGCCATGCGCGTTGCCTTTGCTGATTTGTACGCCCACGTGGCCGACCCCGAATTTATGAAGGTCAGCGCAAAAGATTTGCTCAGTAAATCCTATGCACGCGAGCGCGCCAAACTGATTAACCCTAAAAAAGCAGGCACCTACGCGGCGGGTCAACCACCCTCGGGCGGCACTATCTATTTGTGCGCCTCTGACGCAGACGGTCGCATGATTTCGTTTATTCAATCCAACTTCAAAGGCTTTGGTTCGGGCGTGGTCGTGCCTAAAACTGGCATCGCGCTACAAAATCGCGGCTCTGGTTTTGTGACGACCCCGGGTCACCCCAACCAAGTCGCAGGCGGCAAGCGCCCCATGCACACCATCATCCCCGCCTTCATGACGCGTGATGGTCAACCTGAAATGGCCTTTGGCGTGATGGGTGGCAACATGCAGGCACAAGGCCATATGCAAATGGTGTTGCGTCGTGTCGTCGAGCAGCACAACCCACAGGCTTGCTCAGACGCGCCGCGCTGGCGCATCAATGACGCGGCTGAACTGACGGTTGAGGCCACTGTTAGCCCCGCTGTGGTCGCCGGGCTCAAAGCCATGGGCCACGCACCTATCGTGGCAGCTGTCGACAGTACTGATTTTGGTAGTGCACAGTTGGTTGCTCGCTTAGGCGAACAGCAAACAAGTACTGGGCCCTTTGCCTACGCAGCGGGTTCTGATCATCGCCGCGACGGTGAGGCGGTAGGCTACTAGGCTTGTACTGTGCACTGATCTGACGCGACACGCGCATCGACGATCAGTGCATAGCATCGCATACTGGCGCGGGCCGGCTCGGTGCCGGCCAATGTTAGGCGTTCTCGGGCGACACCACCACCGGCGGCCCAAACGTTACAGGCAGTCCGTGTAACCGCTCAAGCGGCTGATCTTTTTCAAAGTACCAGCCCTGCCCACAGTGACAGCCCAGCTGCACCAGCACGTTGCGCTGCTGTTGGGTTTCAACACCCTCTGCCGTCACTGAAATGCCAAGGTTTTGTGCAAGGTCGATAATATTTTTCACAATAATATCGGCGTTCTTGCTTTTTCCTAACTGATGAATAAATTCGCGATCAATTTTGAGATGATTGAAGGGCAACGCAATCAAGCGTGAGTGGGATGAATAGTCTTTACCAAAATCATCAATACTGATCCCCAAGCCCCACTCTCTGAGTTGGGTGATTTGCGAGCCAACCTGCGCATTGGCTTCGATGATTTTGCCTTCGACAATTTCAAGGATCAAAGACGGATACTCGCTTTTAAACTTTACAAGACGTTGACCAAACAGCTTCAAGAGGTATTCGTCTGCGAACAGCAAGCTCGATACATTGATTGAGACAAGCGCACCCGGAAATTTTTTCTTAATCGTCGGCAAATCAATCATGATTTGGTCAATCATGAGATCAGTGAGCTCTTCAATGCGCCCACTTTCTTCGATAATCGGGATGAACGTATCGGGCGCGATCGGGCCAAGATCCTCATCATGCCAGCGCGCCAGTGCTTCAAACCCAATGACTTTGCCAGATACTAAGTCAACAATCGATTGGTAATGCGGCACAATCGTTTTTGCGCGCAACGCAGCGTGCAACTTGTTTTCAAGCACAATGTTTTCAAGCAAACGATTGCGCTTACGCAAGTCGTTAGTCTCAAAGGCGAACAGCGCAAAACGTAAGGCAATATAGACAACGATACGCAACACACCCAACACCAGCAGGCTCATAAAAATAAGGATGTTGGCCACGTTACTTTCAAACGGCGAAGGCAAATCCCCAAAATACAGATCAACGCTTCTGGCAAACCAGCAAACCGCCTGCAGAATAAAGATATACCCTAGAACCGTTAGGTAAGTATTATTAAGAACCCGTTGCACCACACGCGCTTGATAAGCAACCCACAAACAGCTCGTGCCCGCGACCAGCGCCACTGCGATTCTTTGAACGACTGGCGAGGCTTGCTGCACGAGCACCGCGAGTACACAAAAATAGGCAACCACAAATAAGGTGTAAAGAATCGGCTTCGGAAAGGACGGTTGTTGAGCGCCTCTGAGCAAGCAGCGTAACGAATAAGCAAATAAAAAATAGCCTCCAAAATTTAAGGCATTTGCCAAGACAATCGACACGAGGGGCGGGAATGCGTCTCGATAGACTGTGAGACCCGCCGCAAAACCGGTGAGCAAAGTGCCGGCAATCCAGTAGCGCACTGAGGTATCGAGACGTTCTTTGAAAATCCAGCACATGGCCAGGCCGAGCACGACCGAAAAGGCTGCAAAAAAATTGAAAATAATTAGTACGAATGAAACGGTCATACTGCCCTTAGTTGCCTCTAGCAATGCTGCGCATCATTTATATTACAAATGCCACTGGACAACACTGACGTTTGCGACCGTATGAACCGCAGTGTCCGCTGTCGTAATCGTCACTGCGTTTGAGGCAGCATCGGTAGTGAAAGTTGTGTGTTGTGCTGTCGTGTCTACTACTGCAGCACCCGCCGTCACTACCTCGGTCCAATTGCCAGTTGGGTTAGCCGTAGCACCCGACACTGAAGCCGTCGCGCCTGACGCGGTCACAGAAATGGGCGCACCATTCGAACCTGAGACGTCCACAACGGTTGTCCAACTTGCGCCGTTTAAAGCAGTGGTTAGGTTTGTGCCGCTGGCAGAGTTTGCCAAGATATCGGGCGTACTGAGCTCTTGCCCTGCCAGAGTCGCGATATGGTATGTGTCACCGCCCACCGTCAACGTCATCGTCGAGCTGCTAGGATTTAGCGTCTGATCGATATTGATGGTTGAAGTGACTGTTGACGAACTCGTCAGAATGCCAGAGAGATCAACCTTGTCACCTTGCAGCTTGCTGAAATCGGTAATGCTGTCGGTGGCTGTTGCTGCGCTTTTTGGGCTGTCTGCCAAAGCGACGTACTTAAAGGTATCGGCACCCGTTCCGCCGGTTAACACATCGTTGCCACCACCACTAATCAGCACGTCATTTCCTCTACCGCCGATCAATACGTCATTGCCTCCAACGCCGATCAGCGTTTGACCTGAGTCCGCTGCCCTCAAGACGTCAGAGCGCGAGGTGCCAGTGATGATTGAGGGTGCCACAGCGGCACCCTTCACGATCGTGATGATTTCGGTTTGGACGATTGATTTAAAAAGGTCTGCATTACCCGTCACCGTGTTAACGACGTCGTAACTGATGACTGCGGTTTTCGATTGGCCGGCTGTCATATTGGTATAAGCGCTGGCCGAGGTATCAATACTGAACGCCGTTGTTGTGCCGCCAATAGAGCCGCTGACACCCGGCAAGGACTGTACTTCCACACCATCCAAAGAAATGACCACATTCTTGATTGACATGGTCACTCCGCCAGGACTCTTTGTGATGCCCTCTAATAAATCAATGCTTTTCGTGCTCGTGCCTGCGCTATAGATGTCTGTGAGACCACTGGTACTTGCAAAAATGGGCGTGTAAATATCTTTACCCGTCACGGTGATCATTGCGCTTTGCGCAACTTTGCCACCGTTGTTGTCAGAAATAACGTAATTGATATCGACAACTTTTGTGTCACCCGTTGCTAAGTTGAACAGGTCCGCGTTGATATAAGAGGGGTCGACATTAATCACCTGTTCAGAGCCGGCGAATTTAATCCAACTCGGGAGCTGACTGACAGGTTTACCATCCACCCAATAGGTCGCTGAACCACGACTCAGATTGACCCCATCCTGCGAATCATACGCAAGGGTTTTGTCTGGCCCACCTACTGCTATATTTTTTTGCGCATCACCGACAAAAAACGACTGTTGAATCAGAGGGCCCACCACTGGTGTGACGTTCGTCGAGGCGCCATCAAACAACCCTTTAATATTAAAGTCGACAACTTTTTTGGTTCCATCGAACGAAGTAATCGTAAATTGATCGATCTTTGTTTGGCCTTCGTTTATTGCTTGCAACGCGACAAGGTTGTTGGCAACAGAATACGTGTAACTGCCGTCCGTGGCTAAAGTTAGGCTGCCCCACGTATTGACCAATGGCACGACGGTCGTTTGGAAGCTCGACTGCCCTGCATCCGGATCCGTAATCGAGATCGTCCCGCTTGCAACCAGGTTTCCGCGAAACAGGTCGGTATCTTCAATCACGATCGAGTCGGTCGGATCGCCAATAATGGCGCCGTCATTCACGCCAACAATCGTGAAGCTCACATCCTTTGACGTGCCGTCAAAACTTTTAATCGTAAAAGCCTCAACCTTTGTTTCGCCTTCACCAAGATACTGCACTTGCGCATTCGCCACGCTGTATTGGTATGTGCCATCTGAAGCGAGGGCAAGTGCACCAATATGACTGCCCAAAGCCGTTACCGCGGTTTGAAAAGACGACTGCCCGGCATCGGCATCTGTAACGGTGAGTATGCCGCCGGTTCTGAGATAACCATCGGCCGCACCGAAATCCTCGGTCACTCGGGCAGGGGTAGGCGTGCTAATCGTCGCAACGTCGTTGACGCCGGTGATGGTAAAGCTAACCGTCTTGGCGGTGCCGTCAATCGTTTTGATGACGAAGGTATCCACCTGCGTCTGGCCGGCACCCAAATACTGCACCGCAGAGTTCGCCACGCTATAGCTATACGCACCGTCTGCGGTGAGAGTGAGCTGACCTTTATCCCCCGCACCAGCCTCGACGACGGTGCGAAAAGCCGCTTCCCCGTTATCGAGGTCAGAGATCGTGATACGTCCCGTTTCGGTGAGTTTTCCGTCGAGTCCAACTGAAACGTCTTCAGTCACAGCAGCCGGGCTAGGCGCTCCGATTTGAGCTGGGTTATTCACACCCCGAATCGTGAAATCAATATTTTTAGTTGTGCCATCGACACTACTGATTGTGAAAGTCTCAGTCTTCACCTGATTGAGCGGCAGATATAAATGAAGGCTATTTTCGACTTTGTAGGTATAGCTGCCATCCGCTGCTAGGGTTAAGGTGCCATCAGTGCCGGCGCTTGGCACGACTGTCGTCAGAAAAGCAGACTCGAATTGATCGGCGTCGCTGATCGAAATGGTACCCGCCGCTGACAGAAAGCCATCGGGCGAAACGTCTTCATTTTCACGCACAACCGATGCGGTTGGCGCGCCGATTATCGCTGCGTCATTCACACCTTGAATGATGAAGCTGACGTCTTTACTTGTACCATCTAAGGCCGCTACCCTGAAAGTATCGACTTTCGTGTCTGTCGCCCGCAAATACTGCGTGTCTTGATTCGGCGCACGATACACATAGTTGCCGTTACGATCTAAAACCAGCGTACCAATATTGCCCGAGGTCGGCGCCACCGCTGTTGAGAAGAAACCTTGATTTTGATCGACGTCCGACACTGTAATGGTGCCCACGGCTTGCAGATTGAGCCCGACCGGGGCAAGATCTTCGGTCACGCGGTTATTAGACAATTCGCCAATGACTGCAGCGTCGTCGACACCCGTCACGGTAAAGCTAATATCCTTGGCTGTGCCGTCAACACTCTTGACAGTAAAGATATCGGTCTTAGTCTCGCCAGCG
>JBIIWK010000292.1:0-4081 GCA_044338955.1 Burkholderiaceae bacterium | reverse complement strand
GAGGAGGGCATGGTCACCGTTGGTTTATCTACCTGCTGCGCATTACGAATGCGAGTCAGCATATCGGCGATTGGGTCGCTCATGCTCATGTTTTATTCTCCTACCAGCTAGCTTTGGTCATGCCGGGGATTTCACCCTTCATGGCCAATTCGCGTAGTTTCATACGGCCGAGGCCGAATTTGCGGAACACACCGCGTGAACGGCCAGTAATCGCGCAGCGGTTACGCTGACGAGTGGGGCTCGCGTTGCGCGGCTGTTGCTGTAACTTCAGCCGTGCCTCGTAACGATCTTCGTCGGATTTGGATGAATCATCGATGATGGCTTTAAGGGCCGCACGTTTAACTGCAAATTTCTCTGCAATTTTTACGCGCTTGACATCGCGATTGATCATTGAAAGTTTAGCCACGTCTGCGCCCCTTAGTTGCGGAACGGGAAGCTAAAGGCTGTTAACAGCGCTTTGGCTTCTTCGTCGGTCTTGGCGCTGGTGGTGATGCTAATGTTCATCCCACGCAACACGTCGATTTTGTCGTATTCGATTTCAGGGAAAATGATTTGCTCTTTCACCCCGATGTTGTAATTTCCGCGACCGTCAAATGCACGTCCGGAGATTCCGCGAAAGTCACGAACGCGCGGCAGAGCCACTGAAACGAGACGATCAAGAAATTCGTACATGCGCTGACCGCGTAGTGTCACCATGCAACCGATTGGGTAGTCTTCACGGATTTTGAAACCCGCGATAGCCTTTTTGGTTTTGGTGATCACTGGCTTTTGGCCTGCAATTTTGGTCAAGTCAGACACAGCATGCTCGATCACTTTTTTGTCAGAAACAGCTTCTGACACACCCATGTTCAAGGTGATTTTGGTGATACGCGGCACTTGCATCGCGCTTTCGTATTTGAACTGTTCGCGCAATGCTGGCGCAATCGTGTTCTGGTAGAGGTCGTGAAAACGAGCCATTTTGATCGCTCCTTATGCTTTCGCGCCAACGGGTTCGCCGCTGGAACGAAATACACGCACGTTGCGACCGTCGACTTCTTTAATCCCTACGCGATCACCTTTGCCGGTGGCGGGGTTAAACAGTGCAACGTTCGAAATATGAATTGGCATCGTCTTTTCGATGATGCCACCAGTCGTACCTTGCATTGGGTTAGGGCGCACATGCTTTTTAACCATGTTGATACCCTCGACCAACACGTGATCGGCGTCGACACGGTCAATCACTGTCCCACGACGCTTTTTGTCGCGACCAGTCAAGATGACGACTTCGTCGCCTTTACGAATTTTGTTCATTGTGGCTCCTTACAGGACTTCGGGCGCCAGGGACACAATCTTCATGAACTTTTCACCGCGTAATTCACGTGTGACAGGTCCGAAGATACGCGTGCCGATGGGCTCGAGTTTGGCGTTGAGCAGCACAGCAGCGTTGCCACCGAACTTAATCAGCGAGCCGTCTTTACGACGAACGCCTTTAGCTGTGCGCACGACTACCGCATTATAAATTTCGCCTTTTTTCACGCGGCCACGAGGAGCTGCGTCTTTTACAGTGACCTTGATAACATCACCGATTGAGGCATAACGGCGCTTAGAGCCGCCGAGCACCTTGATGCACATGACTGACCGTGCGCCGGTGTTATCGGCCACGTCGAGCGTGGTCTGCATTTGGATCATGATTTTTCCTGTTCCAACTTAATTAACTTATTTGCTAACCTGAAGGCTGGCACCTAAATTAATCAGTTTTGGTCCCGTTAGATGCCACAAGGCACCCTAGGCTGAATCTGCTAATAAAATTTGTACTTTCACTGCGGCACTTGAACTCTGACTGATGTTGCGTTACTTCTGCTGCTTATTTACTGCTTGCTACGTTCTTGCACCTAATGTTTTGCACATAAAGGCAAGGAAGTCATCTAGTATATATCAAGTAAATTTTTTGTGCAAGTGCTGCCAAGTTGTGTCATATTAACTATTTGTTCGTTTTTCAAAACTTTTGTTGTATTGGAACCCTTATGTACCCAAAACTGTCGCTTTATATCAACGGTCAGTTCGTCTCAGAAGACGGTCGCACCATGCAAGATGTGATTAACCCCGCTACCCAAGAGGTGCTGGGCAAACTGCCGCACGCTTCGCAGGCCGACCTAGACGCCGCATTGCAAGCGGCTGAGAAAGCGTTTGCGACCTGGAAAAAGTCGTCACCCATGGATCGCTCGGCAATTTTACGTAAGGTTGGACAGCTGACGCGCGATCGCGCGAAAGATATCGCACGCAATATGACACTTGACCAGGGCAAGCCGCTGGCCGAGGCCCTCGGCGAAGTGGTGGGTTGTGCCGACCATTGCGACTGGCACGCCGAAGAATGCCGCCGTATTTACGGACGCGTGATTTTGCCGCGTAGCCCAGAGGTTCGGCAGCTGGTTCTTAGAGAGCCCGTCGGTGTATGCGTGGCCTTCACGCCTTGGAACTTCCCATACAACCAAGCGATACGTAAGATCTGTGCCGCAATCGGCTCAGGTTGCACCATTATTCTTAAAGGGCCAGAGGATTCTCCAAGTGCAGTGATGGCGATTGCTCAGATGTTTCAAGATGCAGGTTTGCCGCCCGGCGTGCTCAATCTTGTTTGGGGTGAGCCCGCGAAGGTGTCTGATTATCTGATTCGTTCGCCTATTTCGCGTAAGGTGTCTTTTACCGGCTCAGTTCCAGTAGGCAAGCAGTTGGCAGCACTGGCCGGCGCCCACATGAAGCGCGCAACAATGGAGCTTGGCGGGCATTCTCCGGTCTTAGTATTTGAAGATGCTGACGTAGACCGCGCTGCGACCATGTTGGCAAAGTTCAAGATTCGCAACGCCGGTCAAGTGTGCGTCTCACCAACAAGGTTTTACGTACACAAAAAGGTTTACGATAATTTCTTAGCCAAGTTCACCGACGTACTAAAGTCGATTAAAGTAGGCAATGGTTTGGATGAAGGCGTTGAGATGGGCCCCCTGGCTCACGAGCGCCGAGTGCCCGCCATCGCTCGCTTTGTCGAGGATGCGCGTAAGCGTGGCGCGCAAATTGTGATGGGTGGCGATGCCGTTGCTGGAAAAGGGTTTTTCTTTCCGCCGACTGTTATCACTGGGCTGAAGGATGACGCGCTTCTGATGACTGAAGAGCCGTTTGGTCCTATTGCTCCTGTTGTGCCGTTTAGTGACACGGATGAGGTCATTGCGCGCGCAAACAGCCTGCCTTTTGGTCTGTCGTCTTATATTTTTACCAACTCGCTTCAAACCGCCACCAAAGTATCAAATTCGATCGAAGCGGGGATGGTCAATATCAATCACTTCGGTAGCGCCTTGCCCGAGACCCCATTTGGTGGAATAAAAGATAGCGGCATCGGTAGTGAGGGTGGTACCGAAACGTTTGACGGCTACCTGGTCACAAAGTTTGTGACTCACGTCTAACGGGTTTCACCGAACACGAAATACGCCCGGCCTAATACGGTGCGAGGTTCGCGCTGTTGGTCGGGTCACTCGCAACTAGTAACAAGCAATAAACGTGTTCGGTCGCCATTGAGAAAAGCGACAAGGCAATAAAAAAGAGCAACGATTAAAATCGTTGCTCTTTTTATTGCCTAGCTAGCAGCGCAATCAAATTAAATGATGCGTGCAGCTTCGATCAGCTTTGTCGCAGTCCAAGACTTTGAACGCGAAATCGGGCGGCCTTCAGCGATTTCAACTGTATCGCCTTCGTTGTACTGATTGGTTTCATCATGCGCTTTGTATTTAGCAGAACGCATAATGATCTTGCCAAGCACTGGGTGCTTAACACGACGCTCAACCATTACGACAATGGTTTTATCCATCTTGTTGCTGACGACTTTGCCAACGAGCGTACGCTGACGCTTTGGCTTAGTTGCTTGAGTGGTGGTCATATTATTTTCCGCCCTTCTCAGACAACAACGTATGGACACGCGCGATGTCGCGACGAACCTTACGGAATTGACTGTGGTTGGTGAGCTGCTGAGTTGCCCGCTGCATACGCAGTCCGAACTGAGCCTTCAACAGGCTCTCGAGTTCTTGACCGAGTTCAGCAGCAGATTTAGCACGAAGTT
>JBIIWK010000055.1:0-13746 GCA_044338955.1 Burkholderiaceae bacterium | reverse complement strand
TTTTTCCAGGCATCCTACATCCTTGCTATCGACACCGTCAATCTTTGCTAATCACATCGGGCAGATTATTCTGATGATTGGCGCCCAACACTTACTCTGGCATCAAAAACTCTGTCACGAGTTTGACGAGTTCAACAATACCCAACACAACGATCAGCACAAACACGCCTAAAGCAATCGCCAAGGGCACACTCAGCCAACCGAGCGAGCTTGATAATAACGTGTAGATCAGCACCGCTACCACTAGGGATAAACCCACTGCCACCGGCTTGCCGAATTTAATCGTGGCGTGTAAGACTGGAAACCGAGCAAGCCCGTACGTTGCCGAGGAGCGGCCTTGGCCGGCAAGGGCTGTATTTTTGGGCGTGCTTGTGTTTGTGTGCGCCTCGCCCTTCGCTTCATTGCGCATAGGCTGTTCGATCACCACCTGTTTACCTTCGAGACTTGCAATGCGTTCGGCCGCCAGTAATCCAAAGCTACCTGACTTGATCAGCCCACCAATGTAGGCAGAGTCTTTACCGCCTTCAAGCCCACCGGTGGTGGCGCCGGCCGCGAACAGCCCCGGGATCGGTGTGGCGTTTGCATCTAACACCTGCGCTTGAGCGTCAATATCGATCCCGACCATCGTGTAGGTAATACCAGGACAAATCGGAATCGCCATCAACGGTGCCTGCACAATCGGCAGCGGCTCGACTTTTACCGAGCGCGGCGTCGGTAGTGTCTGCAAGCTACCTTCTGCTAACGCGCGGTTGTATTGCGCCAAGGTATCCACAAACCCCTGAACAGGCACACCCATTTTTTCGGCTAAATCAGCCGCCGTGTCAGCGCGCAAGATCGTGCCGCCCGCACGCTCAAGCAAGGGGTTTGCTGGTATTCGGGCAGAGGTGCCGGGCCCCTCCCAAATTGTTTGATCGAACACAGCAAAGAGTGTGGTGGTGGTTGCGCTAGCAGCCAATTCATTGGCCAGATGTACGCCAGAACGCCCTTCGTCAACAAAACGTTTACCGGTAGCATCGATCACGATACCTGCCGTGGCCAATGCATCCACTTCGGGGTACGGCCACACCTGATCATTATGTTTAGCATCGCTGCACAACACGTGACCATAAAAACGATTGCCTGCGGTGATCGTCGCCCCTGCTGCCAAGGCCATCGTTAAACCATCGCCGTGTCCAGTTCGGGCGCCGCGTTGAAATACAGAATCGAACGATGCACCGATGTGCTTTTCGAACAAGGTGCGATTCGCCTGAAATCCGCCATCTGCCAGCACACAATATGGGGCTCGCCAGACTTTGTCTTCACCCTGACAGACGCCGCGCACGCCCACGCAGCGGCCCTGCTCGACCAGCAGTTCAGACGCGCGAGCCTCTAATTGCAGCGTACCGCCACGCTCAACCAGCTCAAGCGCGAGCCGACGCAAAATCAAATCGGGGCCACGCTCTCTCCAGTCGATCCCAGCCTTCAGGGCACGAGGCGGAGCCATACACCAGCGGTAACCTTCTTGCGGATTAAAGCGCATAAACTTTGCGCCCTTACTCTGTAACCATGCGATTAGTCGCGCGCCGTGTTGGGCTAACGCCTTGGCAAGCTCAGGCTTAGCCTCGCCGGCAGTCACGCGTGCGATATGTTGTTCTAAATCCTCAACCTCTCGAAACGGATCGCGAAAGCCGATATGCAAAATACCACCGGATTGACGCGAATTGTTCGGGTAATCCACGCCCTCGCCTTGTTCGAGTACGAGCGGTCGCAGCCCAAGCTCAGCCGCACGCACGGCAGCGGTCAGCCCAGCAATGCCGCCGCCGATCACAATCAAGTCATATGTTTGCTGCAGCTTTGTCACAGTCAATTTTTTCTCAAAAACTTTTAATTCACTTGTTACTGATATCACTCTTACTTTTACACTGACGATCCTCAAACTCTGAGCCGTGACTTCTGTGACCCTGAGCCTGAGCCTGAGCCTGAGTCTTGTCTGAGTCTTGACTGAGCCTTATACCGATAGGTCTATGACTCAGACTCTTGTCTTGCTTTTATTTACCCAGAGAAATCGGTACGATCTTTGCGGCGATTGCAGCAGCCTGCCAAAGCTTTAATTCTTCATCAAAGAACGTATCCATCTCTTTGGGTGTGCCACCCATTGGATCAATCGCCTGTTGGTTAAACTTTTGAATCACTTCAGGCGAACGCAAGATTGCGTTGATCTCTTTATTCAACAAATTCACAATCGCATCTGAGGTGCCAACTGGTGCAGAGAGCCCCATCCAATAACCCGTCGCAATCGGTGGCAAGCCGGCCTCTGCAAGGGTCTGCACCTCAGGCAAATAAATCGATCGTTTGGCTGAGGTCACGAATAAGGGTTTCAGATCACCACGCTTGATGAATTCGCGTTGCGCTGAAATCGTGCCAAAGTAACCCATCAGATTGCCCCCCAACACATCGGTCACGGCTGCCATCGCGCCCTTGTAGGGAATATGGTTGACCTGAACCTGTGTGCGATCAGCGATGAGTTCCATCAACAGATTGTGAATCGTGCCAATACCCGACGAGCCGTAGGTAAACTGACCCGGATTTTTTTTCGCATAGGCAATCATGTCTTGAGCATTGTTAATGCCCATCTTGGGCGTGACAGCAAATACGTTATCCGCGACGCCAAGCAAAACAATATTTCTCATATCCTTTTTAAAATCGAACGGCAGATTCGTATAGACAAAGGGGTTAATGGCCGTTGTGATCGTTGTGAGATAAAGCGTGTAGCCATCGGGCGCCGACTTTGCGACCGCGTTTGTACCAATAATCGTATTGGCTCCCGCCTTGTTTTCAATCACAACGGGCACCTTGACCCGCTCGCTAAGGCCACGTCCCACTTCGCGCGCCAGAAAGTCAGTCGAAGCGCCGGGGGCAACACCCAAGACAATTTTGATAGGTTTATTTGGATAGATCTCTTGCGCCTGTGCCGCGCTGCAGTATAAAAGGGTGTTGCACACAAGCGCCGCAACAGCAACGATTGGCATACCTGCCTTGATCAGTGTTTTAAACATTTTTGTAAGCTCCTTTTTTTAGCGGCTTCGGTCTCTTGTACCAAGCCAATTCCGTGTGTCACTGCCATCTGTTTTAACTACGAAATCCGTGTTTTCAATGCTAGTTGTTTTAACATTGAGCGTTCTTTTCGTTGCAGCCGGCAATCTCAACATTCTTTTATTTTTTTTTGTAACGCGCTATGTCAAAATATTGCAAATACTTTAACTCGAACAACAGCTCGCTGCGCGCCCACTATAACAACAAGTCAACCGAGAGACCTCATCATGCCGTTTTACGAAAAAGGTAGTACCAAAATCCATTACCGCGAAACGGGTTCAGGCTTTCCGATGCTGATCTTACCCGGCGGCGGCCTCAATGCCACCACCGCTTTTTGCTCAACGACCTCGCCGTTTGACCCAATGGAAGAGTTTCGTGGCAGCTATCGCTGCATCATCGCTGACTCGCGCCACGCCAATCGAGGTTATTCATCGGGCCCACTCGAAATTGATCGCCCCTGGGACGCCTACACCGACGATCAACTCGGCTTGATGGATCATCTCGGCATCGATAAGTTTTTGGTGATGGGCTTTTGTATCGGCGGCCCCTACATCTGGAACCTGCTCAAACGGGCGCCTGGGCGCGTTGTGGCGGCCATTCATGCACAGCCTAGTGGCTTTCGCCCAGAGATGCCTGAGTTGTTTCGGGGCGGCAACATGAAAGAGTGGGCGCCAACGCTTTGCTTGCAGCGACCTGAGGTCACCATGGAGATGGCGCATGCGTTTTTGACCAACATGTACACAAACCGAAGCGACTTTGTCTTCACGGTAGATCGCGATTTTGTGCGCAAATGCAGTACGCCAACCTTGGTGCTACCCGACGACAGCGTGCATCATCCCTATGCCGTAGCTAAAGAGGTGGTTGACCTGTGCCCTGGGGCAGAAGTCAGCATTTACCCCTGGAAGCAGCCCACTAGTTTGGTGCCGCAAGCGGTCGCACACATCCGCGAGTTTCTAGCTAAGCACGCGCCAAAGTAAGTAGTTTCAGCGCCGTCAAAGCATCGCGCTTTTGCCGCTGCGCTTTGACGGCGTTTAGCAAGGTTTCACCGTTCACTTTTCGTGCCTCGACGAATTCTGCGATCAGGTCGCAGACCAAGGGCGGCACTTTGGTAATGCTGAGGCTACGCCTCGAGCAAGTGGCAACTCACCATGCGCCCTGAACCCAGCACAGTTTGTGCTGGCGCTTCGGTTTTGCAACGGTCAAGCGCGACTGGGCAGCGCGTATGAAAATGACACCCGCTTGGTCGCTTGATTGGGCTCGGTACATCACCTTGCAAAACCGTGCGTTGTGTTTTTTTCTGTGGATCAGGCACTGGCACCGCAGACAACAACGCCTTGGTATACGGATGCAAAGGCTCTGAGAATAATTCGCGACGCTCGGCAAGCTCAACGATTTTGCCAAGATACATCACAGCGACACGGTGGGTCATGTGCTCGACAATGGCCAAGTCATGGCTGATGAACAGCAGCGCCAAGCCAAGTTCTTTCTGCAGATCTTGCAGCAAGTTCACGATCTGCGCTTTCACAGATACGTCAAGTGCTGACACTGCCTCGTCGCAAATAATTAAGTCAGGCTCGGCAGCCAAGGCACGTGCGATACAAATACGCTGACGTTGTCCGCCAGAAAATTCGTGTGGCCAGCGGCCTCCAGCGTCTTTGCCCAACCGAACTTTTTCTAGCAGCTGCGCGACCCGTGAATCGACCTCAGCCTCAGACTGCGCCAGGCCAAAATTACGAATCGGCTCGGCGATGATGTCTCGCACCCGCATCCTAGGGTTCAAGCTTGAAAAGGGATCTTGAAAAATCACTTGGATGCGTTTACGCAAAGGCCGTAATGTTGATGCGCTCAACGAATCGATACGCACACCATCTAACCAGACCTCACCTGCCGTCAAATCAAACAGGCGCAAAATAGAACGGCCCACCGTTGACTTACCGCAACCCGATTCACCCACCAACGCGAGCGTTTCACCCTTGCGAATTGAAAACGAAACATCGTCAACGGCGTGCACGTGCCCCGTCACCTTGCTAAATAATCCCGTCTTGATCGGGAAAAACTTTTTCAGGTGGCGAACCTCGAGCAGCACGGGGTTTTCATTCTTAGACATCGCGTCACGATCAGTTAGGTTATTCATTGGCAAAGGCCACCTGGCCGGCAAAGTGGCACGCGACCAAATGTCCGTGCCCTTTATCTTGCATGGCAGGTGCAATTTCGAGACAAGGCTCTTTTGCGAGTGGGCAGCGCGAAGCAAACACACAGCCTTTAATCTTTTGCTTCAAGCTAGGCACCAGGCCCGGAATTTCTTTTAAGCGAGAGGTGTGACCCTCTAAAGACGCGCCCAGTTTAGGCACCGCACCCAGCAAGCCTTGCGTGTACGGATGCAGCGGGTGCGCAAACAGCTCACCCACGGGTGCTTCTTCAACTTTACGCCCGGCATACATCACCATGACGCGCTCGGCAACTTCAGCTACCACACCCAGATCATGCGTAATCAAAACGATTGCAGCGCCAATCTTATTTTTAAGATCGGCCATCAAATCCAGAATTTGCGCTTGAATTGTGACATCCAAGGCAGTGGTCGGCTCATCGGCAATCAACAAACGTGGGTTACAGGCCAAGGCCATCGCGATCATCACGCGCTGACGCATACCGCCAGATAATTGATGCGGGTACTCGTTTAAGCGACGCGGTGCCTCGGAGATCCCGACAAGCTCTAACATTTCGGTGGCACGCGCATTAGCCTGCTGGCTACTAATCGCCTGATGTAACAGCAAGGTTTCACGCAACTGGCGACCAATGGTCAGCACAGGATTCAAGCTCGTCATTGGCTCTTGAAAAATCATCGAGATCGCGTTGCCGCGAATCGACTGCATTTGTTTTTCAGACAGCGTTAACAGGTCTTGATCCATAAAACGGATCGAGCCGGCGATTTTTCCGGGAGGCTCAGAAATCAGACGCAAAATTGACATTGCGGTGACCGACTTGCCACAACCCGACTCGCCCACGATGGCGAGTGTCTCACCTTCGTTGACTGAAAAACTGACACCATCGACCGCGCGGTTCACACCATCAGGGGTGCGAAAGTGGGTTTGCAAATTCTCGACTTCAAGTAAGGCCAAAAGAGTTCTCCGGTTAAGCTGACTTAGATTTACGCGGGTCTAGCACGTCGCGAAATCCGTCACCTAACAAATTCACTGCCAACACCGTGAGTGATAGAAACACGGCCGGGAAAAAAATAATATAGGGCTTAATCTGAAACAGCGTACGGCCGTCAGCCATGATGTTGCCCCATGAGGGGATGATTGGCGGCACACCGGCACCGATAAACGACAGAATGGATTCGGTGATCATCGCAGAAGCGCAAATATAAGTCGCCTGAACCGTCAAAGGCGCGAGCGTATTAGGCAAAATATGCCGCCAGATCAACATCGGCGTGCGGCAACCACACGAGATCGCTGCATCAACGTAGGGTTGCTCGCGCAGGGTCAACACCACACCACGCACCAATCGAGATACGCGCGGGATCTCGGCAATGGTGATCGCGATGATTACGTTTTCGACGCTTGCACGTGTGAGTGCCATCAACGCGATCGCCAACAAAATCGGCGGGATTGACATCAAGCCGTCCATGATGCGCATAATGATTGAGTCGGCACGGCGGATCGTGCCCGAGACCAAACCGATCAGCAAACCGCTGGCAGACGCCAACAAGGCCACCGAAAAGCCAACCGTCAACGACACCCTCGCGCCGTACAGCACACGCGAATAGATATCCCGACCGAACGCATCGGTGCCAAACCAGTTTTCCCACGAGGGCTCGCGATTGCGCTTGATTGGTTCAAGAGCAGTCGGATCAACGGTGCCCAGCAATGGGGCGGCCACCGCCAAAAACAACATGCAAATCAACAACGCAAGACCAAATGCAATGGTCGGGTTATTCAGTAAAAACCCGACCCATCCTGTGCGGATGCGTTTAGGGGGCAAAATATCAGGCAGCGCGGGTGCTGCAGCATAGGTAGTCATTAGTAGCGAATCCTGGGGTCAATCACGGTATAAATCACATCAACGAGCAAGTTCACTAGGACGTAAACAAAGCTAAACACCACCACCAAACCTTGAATGAGTGGGTAGTCGCGGCGCACGATCGCATCAATAGTCAGACGTCCAAGCCCTGGGATTGCAAACACGCTCTCGGTGACCACTGCGCCACCAATCAGCAAGGCAATACCAATGCCGATCACAGTGACCACGGGCACCGCTGCATTTTTTAACGCGTGCAAAAACAGGATGCCCATCTGCCCCATGCCTTTGGCCTTGGCGGTGCGAATGTAATCTTGTGAAAGCACCTCAAGCATCGTGGCGCGCGTGATGCGTGCAATTAAGGCGATGTAGACGAAGCCCAAGGCAATCGAAGGCAAGACCAAGGTTTCGAACCAGGGCCAAAAGCCCTTTGAAAAAGATACATAGCCTTGAACCGGAAACCAATCGAGTTCAAGTGCCAAGAAATACGCCAGTAAATAACCCACAACAAACACTGGCACTGAAAACCCCGCTACAGAAATCGCCATAATGCCGCGATCGATCCAGGTGCCTGATTTCCAGGCAGCGATCACACCAATAGGCACGGCCACCGTGATGGCAATGATCAACGTCATCACCATCAGAGACAAGGTTGGCTCGACGCGTTGCGCGATCAACTCACTGACTGGCATCCCAGTAAACATAGAGGTGCCAAGGTCGCCTTGCAGCAGATTAAAGAACCACTCAGAAAACCGAACCAAGAAGGGCCTGTCTAGGCCAAGGCTTTTACGGATTTTTTCAACATCTTCAGGGCTAGCCTGATCCCCCGCAATCACAGCAGCTGGATCACCCGGTGCAATGTAGAGCAGGCTGAAAACAAAAAGCGCCACAATCATCATCACAGGGATGGTTGCAAAGACGCGTCTGGCAATATAACTAAACATAAATGTATTTGAATCCGTCAGGCCAAGCGAACCCTACGCAAAAAGGTAAGGCGTCAAGCAAGCCGCTCAGCGGGCATCGAAGGATACACGCTGAGCGAAAACTTAAGCGAAGAGATTAAGTTTTTTTAACGCCTGTAAACCAAGGCAATGGGCCACCCACAATACCGGTGACATTTTTACGCCAGGCTTGGTACGAGTAAAAGAAGCCCGTAGGAATGTAGACAACATCTTCCATGGCTGCTTTGTTCGTGCTGGCAATCGCGGCTTTTTCGGCCTCGAGGTTAGGCGCTGCAAACCAGGCATCAACACCTTTCTCGACATCCGCATTAGTTGGCCAACCGAACCAGGCCTTCTCACCGTTGGCACGCACGCCTACGTTACCGGCGATCGTTGCGCAATCAGCACCAGCATGCCACGTATGGAACATGCTCCAACCACCTTTGCCGGGCTCGTTCTTCGAAGCACGACGCTGTCCGACCGTACCCCAGTCAGTTGCCACAAAGTCAACGTTCATCCCGATCTTTTTCAGGATGTCGGCGGTGATCTCGCCCATTGCCTTGGTGAAGGGATTATCTTGTGCGACCAAGCAGGTGACCGGCTGGCCTTTGTAGCCGGCTTCTGCCAAGAGCTTCTTGGCGCCTTCAATATTGCCATTGCCTTTGAACATATCGCCACCGGCCTCTGAATAGAGTGCGGTGCCTGGAGTAAAGAAGCTTGGGCATTTTTTCCAGAGTTTTTCATCAGAGCCGACCACGGCCCGCATGTAGTTCTCTTGGTTGACAGCCATTTGCACGGCGCGACGGATTTTGACGTCGTTAAAGGGTGCGTGCATATGATTCAAGCGGAACGAACCGATATTACCGAGCGGATCGGCGATGTCGACCGAGATGTTGCGATTACGCTTGAGCAAGGGCACCAAGTCAGAAATCGGGCTTTCCCACCAATCCACTTCACCGTTTTGCAGCGCGGCTGAAGCAGTGGCTGGATCAGGCATGATGATCCATTCAATACGATCGAAATTGATAACTTTGCCACCCGAAAACCAGTTGGTAGGCTCATTGCGCGGCTGATAATCATTAAAGCGTTCAAACACGGCCAGCGCACCGGGTTTCCATTCGCTGCGGCCAAACTTCATTGGGCCAGAGCCGATGTACTCTTCGATTTGTTTAAATGGGTCAGTTTTTGCAATGCGCTCGGGCATGATGAAACAGCACGGCGTACCGACTTTACCCAACGCCAACATCATTTTTGGATACGGAGCAGAGAGCACCCACTTGAAGGTCGTGTCATTGACTGCGACCAACTCTTTTTGCAGCGCTTTAAGCATCAGACCCATCGGGTCACGTGCCGACCAACGCGTGATACTGGCCACACAGTCGACCGCACGCACGGGCACGCCGTCATGAAACTTTAAGCCAGAGCGCAATTTAAACGTCCAAGTCAGTCCATCGCTGCTGACCTCTTCGCTTTCGATCATCTGACGCTTAGGCATCAGTTTGTCGTCACAACCGTAAAGTGTGTCCCAAACCAATTGCGAGGCATTGCGCACGACATACTGCGTGCCCCAAATTGGGTCAAAATTGGCCAAGTTGGCCTGTGGCACAAACTTAAGCACGCGGCTTGAAGATTGTGAAAATGCTGGTGCCCCAATCACGCCGGTAGCGGCGAGACTCAAGCCGGCGGCGCCTTTCAGCAAATCGCGACGATTGAAATTCATAAATAACCCCTTGTGATTAAGAACGCTTCTTCTATTTAAGCTTAGGATGACCAAGCAAAAAACATGCCTGATAAAAGCAACCGCCGATTTACAGAACCAAATCGTTGGCTAACATTCACTAAAAATCAACCCTCAACCCGAGTACTCGGGTCCTTGGCTAACAGCCACAAAAACTCAAGCAACAACTCAAAAAATTAGCGACCGCGAGTTTGTACAACAAGGACGATGGCTAATCTTTATTTAGCCACACAATCCTGACACTAAGCGAGTCTATCGCCTAGAATTGATAATAGCAATTTCTGTTTACCCTGACTTGTAGTCCCATAAACCGATAACACCCGGAGCAAACCGATGAATACTTTTAGGCGCATTGCGCAACTCGCCCTGACCGCTGCGCTAGCAACGGTTTCGTTCGCTGCCGCTTCACAAGCTTATCCTGACAAGCCCATCAAAATTTTGATCCCCTTCCCTCCGGGTGGTGGAACCGACTTCGTCTCACGCATGGTAGGCACCAAACTCGGCGAACTGACTGGCTGGCAGATCGTGCTTGAAAACCGTCCGGGCGCCGGCGGAAACCTCGCCATCGAGGCCGCGTCAAAAGCACCGGCAGACGGCTACACACTGGTGATGGGGCAAACAGACAACATGATGCTTGGCCCCTGGCTGTACACCAATCTTTCGTATGACAGCGTGAAGAGCTTTGCGCCAGTGGTGCAGCTTTCAGTCACCCCCGCAGCCGTTGGCAGCGCAGCCAACTCAAGCATTAAAACCCCGCAAGACTTAATCGCGAAGGGAAAAACGCCCGAAGGCTTGAAGTGGTCAACCGCCGGTGCAGGTACGCTTGGCCATCTGGTTGGCGAAGATTTTAAAAAACGTACAAACATCAATTTGCTGCAAGTGCCCTATAAGGGTGCATCGCCCGCCATCACCGACGTCATGGGTGGCCAGGTCGATGTGTATATCGGCACGCTCACTTCACTTGTCCCGCTCATGAAAAGCGGCAGACTCACTGGGGTAGCCGTGACAACGGCCAAACGCTCGGTTGATTTTCCTGACATCCCAACGCTGGATGAAAGCGGCGCAAAAGGAATGGATTTCAACATTTGGATGGGGATGTTTGCCCCAGCTGGCACCCCGCCGAATGTCATCGCTCTGTTAAACAAAGAAACGAATCGTGTCTTGCAATCGCCTGACGTGATCGAAAAATTCAAAGCAGGCGGAGTCTCTGCGGGAGGCGGCACCTCGGAAGCGTTTGCCGAGTTTGTCAAAGCGGATTACGCCAAGTGGGGCGCTTTGGTCAAAGCCTCAGGGATCAAGCTCAACGACTAAATTCTGTGCAAAGCACCGCAGCAACACGCTGCGCGGCAACGCCACGGCACGACGATCGTAAACAATCGATCATCGACAGCGCGAGCAAATTCACACGGTCACCTGTGTTGATTTGCTCGCGCTTTTTGTACCGATTTTCTTAATTTGAGTTGGGTGCGCCACTTGGCGCCAGACCAAACTTTGCCAGCGCGTTGGCGCGGCGCTGCAGCCACCAGCCTGATGATTCGTTCCAGTGCTTAAACTCGGCATCGGGCGCCAGGGTCTGCAAAGCGTGTAGCGGCCAGAATGGGTCGTACAGTGCCTGACGGCCCACAGCGATCAGATCTGACTGACCCGACTGCACAATATCCTCAGCTTGTTGAGGATACAAAATCAAGCCGACAGCCATACTCGGAACCTTGGCCGCGTTTTTTATTTGCTCAGCGTAGGGCACTTGATAACCCAAGCCTTTAATCGAATTCTGTACGGTCGGCGAGCCGTTAATCCCACCCGATGAGCAGTCGATGATGTCCACGCCTCGCTCAGCCAAGAGCGGCGCAATCGCTAACGAATCCTCAAGACTCCAGCCCTCTTTGCCGGCACCGTCTTCAATTGAAATTCTAAAAAAGAGCGGCTTGTGGCTTGGCCAGTTTGCGCGAATCGCACTGGTGACATCTAACGCAAATTTCATACGCTTGTTCAAATCACCACCATAGGCGTCTTGCCGATTGTTGGTCACAGGGCTTAGGAAGCTCGAAATCAAATACCCGTGGGCGCCATGGATTTCAACGATATCAAAGCCTGCGCGATCAGCACGCGCCACCGCCTCGCCAAACTTGATGATGAGTTCTTCAATCTCAGCAATCGTCAACGCGTGCGGCTTTGGAAACTCAGGTCCATAAGGCAAATCAGACGGGCCGCGAGGTGTCCAGGGCGCCTCGCCGTGTGCCGCATCGGCTGCGGTGAGCGGGCCACCGCCCTCCCACACGCGCTGGCTTGATCCTTTGCGCCCCGAATGGCCGATCTGAATCGCAGCCAAAGCACCTTGTGAATGGATGAAGTCTGTTACACGCTTTAGGCCCGGAATGAATGCATCAGACCACAGCCCCAAATCACCGTGAGTGATGCGTCCCGCCTCCTCGACAGACACCACTTCAGTCATCACTGTGCCAAAACCACCCAAGGCAAACTTACCGTAGTGCGCCAGATGCCAGTCGGATGCAAAGCCGTTTTCAGCGCGATACTGCATCATGGGAGCAAGCACGAGGCGATTAGGTAGGGTCAAGCCGCGCAGGGGCATTGGGCGAAATAATAAGGGGGTATCAGTATTCATGAGTTAAAAGGTGTCTCGAAATTATTTGTTGGTGTGCAACTGCAATTTGCTAGTGTGCGAATGCAATGTTTTAGTATATTAGGCGAAGTCAGTAGGCGCATTGTCAGGCTTGCACTTCTTTCGCAAGGCGGATCTCGGGCCACTCCGTGAAGCATGCTGACGTTGTAAGCAGTCAAACCCGTCTTTTCTTAATCATTGAGAAAGTATGACCTCCTACCGCTTCGCGCAACGACTGATGCATTGGCTTGTCGCTTTGAGTATTCCGGTGCTTTTTATACTCGGCCTTTGGATGACAGCACGTGCAGCTGCAAACCTCTGGGATGATCAGACCAATCTGCTATATGGCCTGCATAAGGCGTTAGGCTTTACCGTTTTGTGCCTGATGGTGCTGCGGCTGTTTTTTAAACTGCGCACAGCAGCGCCCGCCTACCCAGCCAGCGTCTCACCCACGCTGATCCTCTTAGCCAAAACAATGCACGCCCTGCTGTATGTGTTGCTGTTTGCTGTGCCACTGTTAGGCTGGGCCGCGGTGACCGCTTACCCAGCGCTGATTACCGTCGCCGGCTATCACCTACCAGCGATGCCCTGGATTACGCCGAACGAAGCGCTGGCCAAACAACTGTTTGCGATACACGGCTGGTTGGCCTTTGCACTTGGCGCGCTAGTCATCGGCCACATCGGCGCCGCCCTCAAACACCTTTTATTTAATCGCGACGGGGTCTTTGAACGGATGTGGCCTGGCAAGCAGACGTAAGCCCGCTAAGCACGGCCCTCAACAACACCTCGCCCGCCCTTGCGCAAGATCCCGTGAGACGTATACAAGCCGGCCGTAACATCGGTTTAAGAGGCTTTTGCTTGAGCGATCTGCGTGATGACCAGGCCAATCAATAAGAGTGCGATCCCGAAAAGTCTGAGCCCATTGATCGGCTGCACGAGCGATTCGAACCAACCGAAGTGGTTGATAAAGCCAGAAAAAACAATCTGAGCGACCATTGCATACAGAACCACATTTGCGATGCCAAAGCTAGGCGCCAGGCAGGTCACGCTAATCACATAGAAAGCAACGATTAAGCCGCCGGCAAAATCGATTGGCCTGGCCCCACTTAGTTTTGACCAATTGGGCAAGGCACCGGTGAACAATATCGCCGTCAATAAACAAGCTAAAAAACCAACACCAAACAGCACGACAGGTGCATGAAGCGGCTCGCCAAGGGTTTTCCCCAGGCGAGCATTCAAAACGCCCATTACTGGAATCAACGCGCCGGCAGCGGCGGACCAAAGGGCATAACGGATTGAACTCAAAGGATGCTCCGGAAAATCGTTGTTATCAATCAACAGGGTGAACTGATTAC
>JBIIWK010000291.1:0-4105 GCA_044338955.1 Burkholderiaceae bacterium | reverse complement strand
ACGCGCTGAGATTGAACACTCCCTTCTAACCCCGGTTAGAGAACTTCTTGCTGCAAATAAAAACATTCGTCAAGAACGCGCAAACACAAGCAAGGTTGATTTCTTTACGGTAGCGCGTGAAAGTGGGTCGGATGACAACGACGAGGAGCAGTCGTGACAAACATTGAACTTTCTGAAATGGGCACCGGCTTTAGTGATATTTCACTTGGCAGCCAAGGTGTATTTAGAGCGGCGCTCGAAGCGCTGTCTTACCCAGGGCGCCCAGTCGAACTTGAGGTGACGTTTGAGGCGCCCAAGGCCGCGCACGCAAGTTCAAGTGGCCTACTACTTGCACTACTCGAACCTGGATCACTGCTTTGGCTTTCACCTAGCCTCGTCAACACCGACGCTGCGACTTGGATTGTGTTTCACACGGATTGCAAAATCACACCACATCAGCACGAGGCCGACTTTGCCTGGATCAAACACTGGGATGAACTGCCCGCATTAGAAGGTTTCGCCTTTGGGACAGACGAATATCCAGACCACTCCACGACCTGTGTCCTCGACCTTGCCGGCACAAGTGCTTCGACAACCGCAACCCCTTCGATCGTTTTGACAGGCCCCGGCATTGTGAACACCTCAACCATTGAACTGTTGGCTGCAACACCTGCTCAAGCGGAAGGCTTTGCAGAGCAATGGGCAAAAAACCACACGAGCTTTCCTAGAGGTATCGACCTCTTTTTTGCGACAAGCACGGGTCTGATCGGCCTGCCCAGAACAACCCGTATTCAAATTGCAGGATAGGGCATCTCATGTATGTAGCCGTTAAGGGTGGCGAGCAAGCCATCTTAAGTAGTTATCAACTACTTGATCAACAACGTCGTGGTGACCCAAGCGTTCCAGAGCTCTCTATTGTGCAAATTCGCCAACAGATGAAACTTGCGGTCGATCGGGTGATGACCGAGGGTTCAGTCTTTGACCCAGAGCTTGCGGCGCTTGCCATCAAACAGGCCTGTGGCGATTTGGTTGAGGCTATCTTTCTTTTGCGTGCCTACCGGGCTACGTTGCCCAGACTCGGCTCAACGCAACCGCTTGATACCAGCAAGATGGTGCTAGATCGGCGAATCTCGGCCACGTTCAAGGATTTACCTGGCGGACAGGTGCTCGGACCCACCTACGACTATACCCAGCGCCTGTTAGATTTTTCTTTGTTAGCGATTAGTGAGCCGGTAGAACCCGCGCCTGCAACTGAATCGATTGGCGCTAGTCGTACACCAACGCAAGCGACAACGGAATCGATCAGCACCACTGCGGCTGAAGCGCCTTGGTTAGCCAACGCTGATCCAAGCAGTCACGATCCTAACATTGAAGCTCAACTTGAAGACGAGCATTTTTCGCCGCGCGTTATTGATCTGCTTAACCGTGAGGGGCTAATTGAAACCCATCAAGCCACACAAAATGATCCCACACCCTTTGACTTGACCCGTCAGCCTGTGCGCTTTCCGGCTGATCGTAGTACCCGTCTGCAAAATCTTGCGCGTGGTGACGAAGGCTTTCTGCTCGCAATGGCCTACTCAACACAACGCGGCTACGCCAACAGCCATCCCTTTGTGGGTGAGATTCGTTTAGGTTCGGTAGAGATCGCGCTCATACCAGAAGAGCTAGGCTTTGCCATCTCAATCGGAGATATTGAGGTCACTGAATGCCAGATGATCAATCAGTTTGCAGGCAGTAAAACCGAACCACCCCAGTTTACGCGCGGCTATGGCTTAGCGTTTGGTCATAGCGAACGTAAGGCGATGGCGATGAGTCTAGTGGATCGCGCTTTACGTGCGGCTGAGTTAGGCGAATTGGTGCAATCACCTGCACAAATGCCCGAGTTTGTACTTTCGCACAGCGATAGTCTTGAAGCCTCGGGCTTCGTGCAACATCTAAAGTTGCCCCACTACGTTGACTTTCAATCAGAGCTTGAACTTGTCAGAAAGATGCGAGCCTCACCACTCCAAACGCCGACATTGAATGATGAGCCTGAGGATGAGCATGCTGAATAAGAATAGAACTACTACACCCGTAGAAAAGATCGTGGACTCTCACGAAAACCAAGCGGTTGATGAGCACTTTAATTTTGCCTATCTCGACGAACGCACTAAGCGCATGATTCGTCGGGCCATCTTAAAAGCGGTTGCCATCCCGGGGTATCAAGTGCCGTTTGGCTCGCGCGAGATGCCTTTGCCCTATGGCTGGGGCACAGGTGGCATCCAAGTCACAGCCTCGGTGATTGGGCCTAGCGATGTCCTTAAAGTCATCGATCAAGGGTCAGACGACACCGTCAATGCTGTCAATATTCGTCGCTTTTTTCAACGCACCACAAACGTTGAGATTACGACGCAGACGCAAGCTGCAACCCTCATCCAGACGCGCCATCGTATTCCTGAATTGGCGCTCACAGAAGACCAAATCATCATTTATCAGGTACCCGTTCCTGAACCCATGCAACGTTTAGAACCCCGCGAACGTGAAACACGCAGCCTGCACGGCTTAGCCGAGTATGGCCTGATGCACGTCAAACTTTATGAAGATATCGCCCGCTATGGCCATATCGCAACGACCTATGACTACCCTGTGCTTGTCAATCATCGCTACGTGATGGCGCCCTCACCGATTCCAAAGTTTGATAATCCAAAGATGCATATGAACCCCGCGCTGCAACTGTTTGGCGCAGGTCGTGAAAAGCGTATTTACGCAGTGCCTCCGTACACTGCCGTTGAAAGTCTGGGATTCGAGGATTATCCCTTTGAAATTCAGCGCTGGGATGCACCCTGTGAGTTATGCGGATCACGAGATAGTTTTCTTGATGAAGTCATTACCGATGATCAAGGTGGCCGAATTTTCGTTTGCTCTGATTCTGATTACTGCGAGTCGCAGCAAAATAACGCTGAGTCATCATACGAGCCCAAGGCGCAGTCGGGGCTAAACCATGACTAACGCAATGGCAGTCGACACACAATCTCCCATCTTGCGCGCAACCGGTTTAAATAAAAGCTACGGCGACCGCGCAGCACTGATCGACGCAAGCTTTGAGCTTTGGCCGGGCGAGGTGCTCGCCATTGTGGGCGAATCCGGCTCAGGCAAAACGACACTACTTAATGCACTCGCAGCCCGTGACCAACCCGACTCCGGCTCGGTTGAGTTTCAATTACAAGGCGGTGCCCTCACCGACATTTTTACGATGACCGAGGCACAGCGTCGCTTGCTCGCACGCACCGACTGGGGCTTTGTACATCAGAACTCAGCGGATGGTCTGAGAATGGAGGTGTCGGCAGGTGCTAACGTGGGTGAACGCTTAATGGCCTTAGGCCAGCGTCATTACGGCAAACTGCGCGCCACAGCCTGTGACTGGCTGGCGCGTGTAGAAATTGACCCCGCCAGAATTGATGATTTGCCTCGGCATTTTTCGGGCGGTATGCGCCAACGCTTGCAGATTGCACGCAACTTAGTGACCCAACCCAGGCTGGTATTTATGGATGAACCGACCTCTGGGCTAGACGTATCGGTTCAAGCCAAATTGCTCGACTTGCTGCGCCAGCTAACTCAGCAATTGGGGCTAGCCGCGGTGATCGTCACCCATGACCTTGCCGTAGCGCGTTTGTTAGCGCACCGCATGATTGTGATGCGCCGTGGCCGCATCGTAGAGACAGGGCTGACCGATCAAGTACTTGACGATCCACAACATCCGTATACCCAACTATTAGTGTCTTCGGTGCTGCAGCCATGACCATACCCGTTTTACGACTCACCAACGTGAGCAAACAGTTCACTTTGCACCATCAGGGGATGACTTTACCTGTGTTGCAAAATGTCAACTTTGAGGTCGCCGCGGGCGAGTGTGTCGTGCTGGACGGCACTTCAGGAATGGGCAAAAGCACCTTGCTCAAGCTCATTTATGCAAACTATCGCGTAAGTGCTGGATCGATTCAATACGCACAGACCGGCCACGCCCCTCTTGAGTTGACCACTGCAACTCCACGCAGGCTGATCGACGTACGTCGACACCACATCGGATACGTGAGTCAGTTTTTACGTGTGATTCCAAGGATTTCAACCCTTGATCTGGTAGCCGAGC
>JBIIWK010000054.1:0-13786 GCA_044338955.1 Burkholderiaceae bacterium | reverse complement strand
AGTGGCGCATCAACCAATGCTCATCCAAGGCGTTTTCATGCGGCTTACGCACAGGTGCCCACAGCAAACCCGCGTCTTGCGCTTCGCGCCAAGGCAAATCTTTATAGTCATATGATCCAACAAAATCACGGATGACTTCAAGCATGCGCACCGTTTCCGCATCCATCCCCGCAGATCCAGGCGTGCTGCGCGCCTTAAGATCAGCAGTCGCTGACGGCGCTTGCAAGTCAGCGGCCTTGCCATAGCGATCCAAGAAAGGCACAAGCTTGGCTTTATCGCGTGCCGACACGCCCCACGTCATATTCCAGCGCTTGTCTTTGGTCGCACTGACGTTAGGGATAGGAGTTGGTTTTTCAACGGCGTGACGAGCCGTCTGGCGATAGAGTGGCGCTCGCCGCATCACCCATGACATCACATCAAGCTCGGTATTTTTTGCAACCGCTTCGTGCACAGCGCACGACAGATCTTGCCCCGCGCCTGTTGATTGACGCGTAATCAACGCAGCCACCACTGCGGCCGTCATTTGTTCGGCAGCGATATGGTACGCATGCCACACCTGCGGCGCGACAGGCGGGTGCTCGTAATGACCATCCGCATTGCGGTCATAGCCGCAGCACATCATCACGCCGCCTAGCGCCAAATGGATCAGATCTGAACCCTTAAAGTCTTTCCAGGGGCCGGTGTCACCAAAGGGTGTGATACGCGCCGTGATCAGCGTAGGGAATAATGTGTTCAACGACTGCGCGGGCTTAAGCTTTGACAAAAACTGCCCGCAGGTACTATCTAAAAAAACATCCGCAGTACCTAACAGCTGCAAACACGCCGCATGACCTTCTGCAGTATTAAGATCAAGTTGTATCGATTTTTTACCGCGGTTGTACGCGCAAAAGAAAATCGACCTCTCGGGGTCAGGCTGCTCGCCCAAGTATGGGCCAATATTACGGGTCGGGCTTCCGCCAACCGGCTCGATCTTGATGACTTCAGCTCCTAAGCCAGCCAACAATAATCCACAATACTCACCCAACTCGTCGGCGACTTCGATGACACGCAAGCCGGCCAACATTCCGGGCTTATCTTGTGGATTAGCGAATAACTCTGCGGCACTGAAAGGCGACTGCGACATAACGTGGTCCTCTGCTTTGTCTCAAGGCGAGCAACCCTTTTAGAGGAGTCTGACCTTGTTTCTATTTATTTTGATTGCTATCATCATGCCCCATAAAATGGGTATCATGCAACAGCGCCGTGTGTTTTATCCCGGCCTCGGCCACTGAGGCACCTAGACCTTAGAGCCCTTACACCAAAGGATTTCGCTGTGAATGAACTACGTGCGCTAAAAAATAAAATCGCGGTCGTTGGGGTCGGCAACACAGCCTATGGCGACTTTCCGTTAATCAGCGACTACGGCCTAGGCGCACAGGCGTTTAAATCTGCGATCTCAGATTGTGGACTGAACAAAGACGAGATTGACGGCTTGCTAGTATGTCGTGTGCCATCGTATGCGCGCATGGGCGAAGTGCTTGGCCTGAACCCGCGCTGGACAATGACCTTGCCCGGACACGGTCGCATGTCAGGCATGTCGATCATCGAGGCTATGCTGGCACTCGAAACCGGTGCCGCAAAGTACGTCGCCTTGATTTATACCAATATTGGCCGCTCGCGCCGCGTGAACTATGGCGGCGAAGACGCCTCAAGCTTCTGGAACCCCTGGGGGTTTACCTCGCCCGGTGCCGCACACGCCATGATGTTTCGTATGCACATGGCCAAGTACGGTACGACCACACGACAACTCTCTGAAGTGTCGGTGGCCTTTCGCAAGCACGCGTTGCTCAACCCAACCGCTGTGATGAAAAAACCAATCACCTCTGACGATCACGCAAGCGCCAGACGCATCACCGAGCCTTTAGGCCTGCTCGATTACTGCCTGATCAACGACGGCGCCGTCTGCATGATTTTAACTACCGCCGATCGTGCCAAAGATCTCGCGAAACCACCCGTACTGATTTCAGGTGTCGGCGCCCGCGATGCGTTCGAACGCAGCGCAATCTCAAATTTTGATCAAAACTTTTGGTACAACGAAATCAAAGACGCCGGCACCCAAGCCTTTGAAATGGCTGACATCACCCACGACGATGTCGATGCCTTGATGTGCTACGACAACTTTAGCCCGACCGTATTGTTCAGCCTTGAAGGCTTGGGCTATTGCGGCCAAGGCGAATCAGGGGCCTACGTGCAGGGCGGCACCCTACAACTCGGCAACAAGCTACCCACCAACACCGATGGCGGACATCTTTCAAACTCGTACATGCAGGGCTGGGGTTTAAACGTCGAGGCGGTGCGTCAAATACGCGGCGAGTGCGGCGCACGACAAGTTGCCGATTGCAACGTTGTGCAGTACATCGCCTCGACCCCTTGCACCCGTTCAATCATCTACACAAAAGGCTAAATCATGACGACCCAAATCTATGACAAGCCCTTGCCGATTATTGACGAACTCAGCAAACCGTTCTGGGATCACGCCCTCGAGCATCGCCTGTCGGTACAAGCATGTACCCACTGCCGCCACCTACAGTTTCCGCCAAGCCCCGTCTGTCCCAAGTGCCTGTCAGACGAACAAGAATGGCTCGTCGTCAGCGGCCAAGCGACCCTCTTATCCTGGGTTAAGTTTCACCGCGCCTATTGGGATGGTTTCATGCAAGACGTTCCCTACGACGCCTGCCTGGTGCAACTCAAAGAAGGCCCGATCATGGTGAGCAATTTCAGCGGCCCCACCCCCGCCAACGTTCACGTTGGTATGCCACTCAAAGTCACCTTCGAACACGTCACCCCAGAAGTCGCCCTAAGCCGCTTCACCCCCGTGTAGCCAGACCTCAGCAAACCAACCTAAGCAATCCACACCCCAAGCACTTTGAACACCCCGAAGCCGCGTAATTTTTGCTCAGCCAAAAAATCACCGGTTCGGGGCGTGCAAAGTGCGGGCGATAGCAAAGGATCTCAGCCATCCACCTAAGCACTGAAAGCACTCAAGCAGCCCGACTCCCCCCCGCCCCAGCCCCAGCCGCCTCAAACTCTGCAAGCAGCCGCCCCCGCAAAGCCTGAGCCCGCATCAACGCAGCCTCTTTCACATGCCCGTATCCGCGAATTTCTTCGGGCACCCCAGCCACCTCAACCGCCTTCTCCAGAGACCCTCGCGAAAGCTTACCGAGCATCCCCAATACCGTCTCACGATACTCAACAATTAACGCCCGTTCAGCGCGCCGTTCAGCCGTATACCCAAACACATCCAACCAAGTGCCGCGTAGCCCTTTCAGCTTTGCCAGTACCCTGAACGCCACCAACATCCGCGGCCCAAACTTTGCTTTCATCAAATGCCCGTTGCCGTCGCGCTTCGCGAACAGAGGTGCGGCCAGATGAAAGTGCACAGACCAGTCGCCTTCAAACTGCTCGTTCAGACTCCGTAAAAACTCACCATCGGTATAGAGTCGCGCAACCTCGTATTCATCTTTATAAGCCATCAACTTAAACAGATAGCGCGCGACCACCAGCGCTAGGCGCTGTGTGCCGCAGGCCTGCATTTCAGCGTCCGACACCCGATTCACAAACGCGACATATTCGGACGCATAGGCCTCGTTTTGATACTCGCGTAAAAACGCCGATCGGTGCGCACGCAGCTGTTCAAACTCAGTACCTGCGCGTTTAAACTCAACCACCGTTGCGCCGTGTGGTGTTGGATTAGATACCTGATGGCCGGCGCCTAGTAAATGCTCTACCCACTGCGGCTCGTGCGCAGCGCGGCGCCCCCAATTGAAGGCGTCGAGATTTTTTTGTACCTGAACCGCATTCAACACAATCGCTTGCTCAAGCGAGCGGTGATGCAAGGGAATCCAGCCCTTTTGATAAGCAAAACCCATCAAGAGCGGATTCGCATACACCGCATCGCCCAGCAATTTAACGGCCATCTCAGAAGCATCCACGCTTTGAATGTGACCCTCGCCACAAGCTTGCTCAAGCTCTTGACGCAGCTCACGTGCTGCGAGTGTCCAATTGGGATTGGTAATGAACGCGGCGGTCGGCGCCACATCGGCGTTCAACAACATTCGCGTGTGGCCCGGTCGCATGCGCGTCACCGCCTCAACACTCGAACCCACCACTAAATCGGCGCCTAAAACCAAATCGGCCTGCCCAAGCGCGATTCGCGTATTCAAAATATCTGCAGAAGTCGGCGCAATGATCGCGTGCGAATACACCGCACCACCCTTTTGCGCCAATCCCGCCATATCCAGCACCGAGCCTGCTTTACCTTCTAAATGCGCCGCCATCCCTAATAACTGACCAATCGTCACCACACCGGTACCACCCACCCCGGCCACAAAAATACCGTAGGATCCAGTCAATTGCAGCAGCACGGGGTCTGGCACCGCCTGCGTATGTGTGTCGGTCGCCTCGATCAGCTTTGGCCGACGTAACTGCCCGCCCTCAACGGTGACCAAACTTGGGCAAAAACCTTTTAAGCATGAATAGTCTTTATTACAGCTCGATTGATTAATCACACGCTTGCGACCAAGCTCTGTTTCAAGCGGTTCAATGGATAGGCAGTTTGATTGTGTTGAACAATCCCCGCAGCCCTCACACACGCGTGGATTGATGACCACACGGCGTGCCGGATCAGGGTAGGCTCCACGTTTGCGCCGACGACGTTTTTCTGTGGCGCAGGTTTGGTCGTAAATCAGAGCAGTCACCCCAGATACTTCTCGCAATTCTTTTTGAACGCGATCCAGTTCATCGCGATGTACCACTGGCACACCCGCAGGCAGGCCAGTCATCTGCGCATATTTTTCAGGCTCGTCGGTCACCACCACGACGCGACCCACACCTTCGGCTAGCACCTGCGCCGCCATCATTGGTACAGTCAGGTGACCATCGACCGGTTGGCCGCCGGTCATGGCGACCGCGTCATTAAATAAAATCTTGTAGGTGATATTGACGTTGGCCGTTACTGCGGCGCGGATGGCCAGCAAGCCAGAATGAAAATACGTGCCATCGCCTAAATTGACGAATACATGCTTTTCATCTGTGAACGGCGCCTGCCCAATCCAAGGTGCGCCCTCACCCCCCATTTGCGTAAAGACATGTGTGCTGCGATCCATCCAAAGCGCCATGTAGTGACAGCCAATCCCGGCCATCGCCCGCGAACCTTCGGGTACTCGGGTGGACGTATTGTGTGGACACCCCGAACAAAACCATGGTTTACGCTCAGCCACCACACGCGGACGGGCTAACTCAAGCTCACGTGCCGCAATAAAGGCCAGGCGCGCTTCAATCTGCGCGCGCACCGGCGCGGGTAACTCAAGGCGTAACAAACGGGTGGCAATCGCACGCGCCACCATAGACGGCGAAAACTCATAATGCGCCGGCAGTAACCAAGGGCTTTGTGGAACCGCCCATTCGCCCCCATCTTTGTCGTCAAACTTACCCACCACACGCGGGATTTTTTTACCACGACCAATCCAGCCAAAGAGTTCTTCTTTAACCTGGTACTCGAGCATCTGCCGCTTTTCTTCAACCACCAGAATCTCATCAAGATTTTCTGCAAAACTCAGCAAGCCGGTCGACTCAAGCGGCCAGACCATCCCAACTTTAAAAAGCCGCACACCGATTTGTTGGCACACCTCGGGCGTCAAACCTAAATCGAGCAAAGCCTGAGTCGTATCCAAATACGCCTTGCCTGACGTGATAATGCCAAACCGAGCCTGCGCATCCGGCACCGGCCAAAGCTGTCGATTCAAACCGTTCGCGCGAGCAAAGGCAAGCGCAGCGTATAGTTTTTGATCAAGCAGGCGGGCCTCTTGGGCCAGCGGCGTGTCTCCAAGGCGAATATTCAAGCCGCCCTCTGGCAGCGTAAAGTCTTGCGGGATATTGATCTGCACACGCTCAGGATCGACGTCGACAGTGGCCGAGACCTCAACAATATCCGTGATGCACTTCATCCCCACCCACAAGCCCGCATACCGACTCATTGCCCAACCCAGCACGCCGTAATCAAGAATCTCTTGTACGCTTGAAGGAAACAAAACAGGGATGCCACAGGCCTTCAAAATATGATCACTTTGGTGCGGCAAGGTGGACGACTTTGCAGAATGGTCATCGCCTGCGACCACCAGCACACCGCCTAGCGGTGAAGTACCCGCCGCATTGGCGTGTTTAAACACGTCACCACAGCGGTCAACGCCTGGGCCTTTTCCGTACCACAGGCCAAACACACCATCGTATTTGGCACCCTCAAACATGTTGACCTGTTGCGAGCCCCACACAGAGGTCGCTGCTAAATCCTCATTCACTCCAGGCTGAAACACCACGTGGTGTTGCTTAAGCCGTTCGGCGGCTTTCCAGAGGTTTTGATCCACGCCCCCCAGCGGCGACCCTCGGTAGCCAGAAATAAAGCCCGCCGTATTGAACCCGTCGCGTTGATCACGCACCCGTTGGTTCATGGGCAAGCGTACCAACGCATGCACACCACTGAGCCACGCATGGCCTGCAGCAAGATCGTATTTATCGTCTAGCTTGATCGCGTTAAGGGCTTGTAACTGTTTGTCTGAAAAGGGGGCATTCATTGGTCTCGACTCCTTGTAAGTAGTGTGGTCCGATGCCATTGACGTCGATCACTCTTTTGAAGAAACGTAGTCAAGCACGGATAAGTGTTTAAGGCTTGATACACATCCTATTGATCTGCTACTAGCTCTCTTTTAACCCCGTCTTGCCGCTGCGGCAAGCCCTGCCTGACACAGGCATAATGCAAAAACGACGCCTTTCTGGCCCACAACCAACCAGCAACCCAAATAAATATGAAAATCGCCCCCCGCTTAGTGGCGTGGCAACGCAAGCATGGTCGCCATGGTTTGCCCTGGCAAAACACGCAGGATCCCTACAGGGTGTGGCTGTCTGAGATCATGTTGCAACAAACCCAGGTCACGGCTGTCATCGATTATTACCAACGCTTTTTAACTCGATTTCCAAGCGTCAAGGCCTTAGCACAAGCGTCAGCGGATGAGGTGATGGCGCATTGGGCCGGCTTGGGCTATTACGCCCGAGCGCGTAATCTTCACGCCTGTGCCAAGCAAGTCATGAGTACTTGGCACGGAATATTTCCACCCGATGCTGCAGGCTTGGTCACCCTACCTGGCATCGGCCCTTCAACTGCGGCTGCGATCGCCGCCTTTTGTTATGGCGAGCGCGCAGCGATTCTCGACGGCAATGTTAAGCGCGTTTTAGCGCGGCTCTTAGCCCTTGAGGGCGACCCCACAAGCCGCGCGATTGAGTTGCAGCTTTGGTCACACGCACGCGAGCTCGTACCCACAGCGCGTTCCTGCGCTCAAGATCCAGATGCCATGTCGGCGTACACGCAGGGCCTGATGGACCTTGGCGCGACGGTATGCACCCGCAGCCGCCCAAAGTGCGAGGCCTGCCCTCTTAAAAAAGACTGCCTTGCCCACCTGCAAGGGCGCTGCGACGAACTGCCTTGGCCGCGCGCGCGTAAGGCGTTGCCTGAACGCAGCACCGCAATGTTGGTGGCCTACCAAGCAGGCCAGATATTACTCACGAAACGCCCCACTACAGGCATTTGGGGCGGCCTCTGGAGCCTGCCAGAATGCGATCCGCAGCTCGCGCCAACAACAGCCTGTGAACAACTCGGCTTGACCGTCAAAACGACCGACACACTCGCCGATTTTTTACATGTGTTTACCCATTATCGACTGATCATTCGCCCCCATCTCGTTCGTGTAGCACCCGAAGGGGCGACGCAGGTTGACGCGGTGCAAGGCTTAGTCGGGGGTGGCGAATGGGTGCCCATCCACAAACTTCACGAACGCGGCCTACCCGCACCGGTACGTAAACTATTAGATGGATTGACAGCAGCGCGCTTAATCGCTGAGCGCTAAAACCTAGGTGCGCTGAGGCCTAAGGCGCTGCGCTAAACCCCAAGGCTGAGATTCGCTGAGGCCTAAGGCTGCGGGTCACCGTACCCTAAGGCCGAAGTGGTCGGTATTTGCTGATACTCATCAAGATGCCACACGCGATGCCAATCGTCAGCAAAGCCGTGCCGCCATAACTCAAAAATGGCAAAGGCACGCCCACGACCGGCAAAATGCCCGTGACCATTCCCACATTTACAAACACATAAATAAATAACACCATCGTCAGGGCCCCGGCAAGCAATCGCTCTCCGTAATTTTGGGCGCCCAGCGCAATCGCCAACCCTCGAAAAATCAAAAGCAAATACAACACAAGCAAGGTCACGCCGCCATACAAGCCAAATTCTTCAGCAAACACCGCAAAGATAAAGTCTGTGGTTCGCTCGGGAATAAAGTCTAAATGGGTCTGTGTACCATTCATGTAACCCTTGCCGTACAAGCCGCCCGAACCGACTGCGATCGTCGATTGAATCGTATGAAACCCCTTGCCTAAAGGATCAGTATTGGGATCAAGCAAGGTGCAGATTCGATGTTTTTGATAGTCATGCAAAACCACCCAATCAAAATCATCATCACATAAGGTCTCTTGATTGATATAAATCGAACCGATCCCGACCACACCAATTAGCATGACCGGGATCAGAAATTTAAACGACATTCCGGCAAAATAAATAACAAAAAATCCGGCACCAAAAACAAGGATGGCTGTGCCTAAATCGGGCTGCTTTACGATCAGTAAAAATGGTACCAGCAACAGAGCGCTTGATACGCATAGGTCTAAAAGCTTCAACGGACCTTCACGCTTTTGAAAGTACCAAGCCAGCATCAGCGGTGCGGCAATTTTCATCATTTCAGACGGTTGGATGCGCGTGATACCTAAATTCAACCAACGCGTCGCGCCCTTACTGGTTTCACCCGCAAACATGACAGCAAGAAGTAGCGTGATCCCAAGCACGTAAAACGGTACGGCAAATTTTAAAATTAACCGCGGTGGCGTCACAGCAACCACCCACATGGCGGCGAACGCCACGTAAAAATTACGCGCCTGATCAGCAAAACGTGCATCGGTGCTTCCCACGGCAGAATGCATCACGACCATCCCCACCGTGGCGAGTAACGACAAAATCAGCATAAGCGGCCAATCGATCGATGTGAGGCATCGGAACAGCACTCTAAAAATAATTTTCATGGGATCACCCTGGGCGCTGCGCTCACACGAGACGCGTCGGGCACCACGGCCTCAGTCCGTCGCGCGGGTGGCGTGGTACTCGGCACAGGCTGGGTCTTTGCCTCGCGCAACAACCAGGCATCAAAGACCTTGCGCACAATGGGTGCAGCGACACTGCCGCCCCAACCTGCATTTTCGACGATTACCGCAATCGCAATTTTGGGCTGAATGGCCGGAGCGAACGCCATAAAAAGCGAATGATCACGCAAGCGCTCATCGATCGCACTACTTTGATATTTAGCACCACGCAAGCTGTACACCTGCGCGGTACCCGTTTTACCGGCAGTCGTGTAGGGTGCGCCAACAAACGCTGCGGCAGCCGTACCAGAGACCGTCACCTCGGTCAGCGCACGCTTGACGACTTGAAGATGCTCTTTTTTAAGAGGGATTTTATGAGAGGCCTCGACCACGGTTTGGGTCTGCTCGTCGGTGCGTGCGTTTTTGATCGTACGTACCAAATGCGGCTTCATGTAAACACCATCGTTGGCTAATACGGCAGTTGCTTGCGCCAGTTGCATCAGCGTAAAGGAGTTATAGCCCTGACCCACCGCAATTGAAATAGTCTCGCCCGCATACCAGCGCTGTTGTTCGCGATTTTTATATGCCCCGCGCTTCCAGTCGGTCGAAGGCAAGACACCGCGCCGTTCGCCTTCAATGTCGATACCCGTGATTTGCCCAAACCCAAAAGGTTTCATAAAGTCGTGCAGGCCATTTACACCAATCTCGGGGCCGAGCGAATAAAAATACGTGTCCGACGACACCACCAATGCTCGATACATATCGATCGTACCAAACGCCGTCGAACCCGAATTTCTAAACCGCTGTCCACCAAATTCAAAATAACCTGGATCAGAAATTAAGTCATTCGCACGTCGTTTATTCAACTCAAGCGCGGCTAGCGCTACAAAGGGCTTATACGTTGAGCCAATTGGATAGGTACCATACACGGGTCGGTTAATTAAAGGGTGGTCAGGCGATTCATTTAGAAGGCGCCAACTTTCTACATCAATGCCGTCGATAAAGAGATTGGGATCAAAGGACGGTTGAGACACAAACGCTAATACGTCACCCGTCGCGGGCTCAATCGCGACCAGGGCACCACGCAAATCTTTAAACGCCTCTTCGGCAATCCGTTGCAAGCCCATATCTAAAGATAGGACTAAATTCGAGCCTGGCGTCGGGTCAACGCGCCTGAGCACTCGCACAGGCTTTCCTCGCGAAGTTACCTCTAGCTCTTCAAGACCTGCTTTGCCGTGCAAAGTCGCTTCGTAGGTCTTTTCAAGGCCTTTTTTACCGATAATATCGGTGCCACGATAGTTGCCGGTTTCGCCGCGCGCCTCAAGCGCAGCGACATCGCCCTCTGAGATACGACCGACGTAACCCACGACATGTCCGGCGGATTTTCCTTGCGGATACTCGCGCACCCAGCGCGCGCGCAGCTGCACGCCAGCAAAACGTAATGAATTTGCCGAAAAAAATGCGGCCTCTGTTTCATTTAAATTGTTGCGCAGAACAATGCTTGCATACTTACCCGATTCAGCCGCCCGTCTTTTAAAACGCCTCTGATCAGCCGCGCTTATAAATACAACTGGGGTCAAGGCTTGAAAAAGCTCGTCGATATTTCCTGCCCGCGCTGGCACGACTTCAAGTGTGTAACTCAAATAATTGCGAGCAAGAACCTCACCGTTACGATCGAAAATCTCGCCCCGACGCGGGGCAATCGGCACGACCGCCAGTCGATTACTATCGGCGCGAGCCGACAAGCCTTCATGCCGCTCAACCTGCAACACCCAAAAACGTAGCGACAATAAACCAAAACAGCACAACGCAAACAGACCCGCCACGACAACTCGCAGCGTAAAGTTATTTTTTTGTTGCTGATCGTTTTTGTTGAAGTCAAACATGTCTGTCTGGTGTCACCCTGCTGTCGTCTCGGGATCTTGCAGTCGGTGCTGAGGCAACAACAATAACCACGCAACCAGGGGCCACAGCGCGGCGGTCAACAACGCCGAGATCGACCACGACCAACCCGGCCATGCGCTGACGAGAAAAGCACCAATGAGCGCCCCCAGCGCCTTGGTGACTACCAGCGGCGGCAACAAGTGCAAGGCTTGGCTGACTAATTCAAAGCGCAACAAACGCCTCTGTAAGGACAGCGCAGCAAACACGGTCAGGGCGTAGGTCAGTGCCTGCAGGCCCAAAGGGCCAACATCGTGCACATCCATGATCAGCCCAAATACAAAAGCAGTCAGCAAGCCAACGCGACGCGAATCGTGCAACGACCAAAATACAATCACCAGCAGCAGTAAATCAGGCGCCATGGGCCAGGTCCGCCAGGGCAGCAAAGATAATAGCCAGACTCCGATCAGCGTCGCCCAGACAAAAAACAGACTGGTGGCGTGATCGATTGGATTTGGGCCGACCGGACGCGGCAGAGGGACGGGAGGGGGTGCGATACTCGAGCGTGGGGATCTTGTCGCCTTACTTCGATTTTGGATTGGCACGCGGCGCCTCCTTTGAAGCGGCGGGTTTGACAGAACCCACCGCTAGGTCAGGCTCGATCGGGACCTGTAAAACCAAAAACTGTCTGTAGCGCTCAGGGTGTGAGGAGGGCAGCGCTTCAGCACGCGCAAAACCTGACGCCGAACTGCGCTGAACCTGATCGATACGTCCGACCGACAGCCCGGGCGGAAACACCCCACCCACACCGCTCGTGACCAATACGTCGCCTTCACGAATGTCGGCATCAGAAGAAAAGTAACGCACCTCGACTTTGCCTGGAGTCGTCGAACCAAAGGCGATTAGACGCAACCCGTTACGCAACACCTGCACGGGAATTGAAATAATTTCGTCGGTCAACATAGCCGCCTCTGAGGTCATCGGCGACACACGCGTGATCTGCCCAACCACCCCACCCTCGTCAAGAATAGGCATGCCAACCAAGATACCCGCACGACTGCCCTTGTTAAAGACAAGTCTGCGACTAAAGGTATTGGCCGGCTCGTATAGAACCTCGACCACGACCGTGGGATGCTCTGCTGCCTTTTCAAAGACCCCCAGTAGTCGTCTCAATTGCGCATTTTCAGCGCCCAAAAGTGCTGCGTTGGCCGTGACCTGCGCCAACTCAATGCGCTGTCTTTGCAAGGCTTCAGTTTCAGATTTGATTGAGGCAGCGGCATCGAACCAATCATTACTAATCGAAATCAAATCGCGCGGAAACATGACAAAGCGTTGAAAGGGATATAACGTCGCCGATAACAATTCACGCACTGGATTTGTGCTTTTGTAAGTCGCATCTGTAAACAAAAGCGCGAACGCCACCAACATGAGCAGAGTCAGTTTCACCTCAGCGGCGGGACCGCGTCGAAAAAGCCTGAGTGTGGCGGGTCGTTGCATGATGGCTCGGTACTTAATCACTCACTCGCTGGGCACCGTTGGCACCAGCTGCGTTCGTTTTATGGAGACGCCAACTATGGCGCCTCACCGCCCGTCGATGCGCGGCCGGACTAGTCGTCAATAAAGATTGCGCCGAGTTTTTCAAGGTGCTCGAGGGCATCGCCACAACCACGCACCACGCACGTCAAAGGGTCGTCAGCCACGATCACAGGCAAGCCAGTCTCTTCTTGCAGCAAACGATCAAGGTCGCGCAACAAAGCGCCGCCGCCCGTCAACGAAATACCCTTATCGGTGATGTCAGCGCCGAGTTCGGGCGGGGTGTTTTCGAGCGCAATTTTCACCGCCGACACAATTTGGTTCAGCGGATCTGTCAAGGACTCGAGAATTTCGTTAGAGGATACCGTGAAGCTGCGCGGTACACCCTCGGCCAAATTACGGCCCTTTACCTCGATTTCGCGGACCTCAGAACCAGGAAAAGCCGAACCGATCTGCTTTTTGATGTGCTCTGCAGTCGGTTCGCCGATCAGCATGCCGTAGTTGCGGCGAATGTAATTGACAATCGCTTCGTCAAATTTGTCGCCGCCCACACGCACCGAGCCTTTGTAAACCATACCGCCCAGCGAGATGACCGCGACTTCGGTTGTACCACCACCGATGTCAACGACCATCGAGCCGCTGGCATCTGACACATTGAGCCCTGCACCGATCGCAGCAGCCATGGGCTCTTCGATCAGGTACACCTGGCTTGCACCAGCGCCCAAGGCAGACTCGCGAATCGCACGGCGCTCAACCTGAGTTGAACCGCAGGGTACGCAAACGATGATGCGCGGGCTTGGCGCAAACATGTTTCGTGGGTGCACCATGCGAATAAATTGCTTGAGCATTTGTTCGGTCACGGTGAAATCGGCAATCACGCCGTCTTTCATTGGACGAATCGCCTCAATGTTGCCGGGGACACGCCCAAGCATCTGCTTCGCCTCACGGCCCACAGCCTGAATGATTTTTTTGCCGCCGGGGCCGCCATCGTGCCGAATCGCAACCACCGAAGGCTCGTCGAGCACGATACCCTTGCCACGAACATAAATGAGAGTGTTGGCGGTACCAAGATCGATCGCCATATCACTTGAAAAATAACTACGCAGGAATCCGAACATGAGAGCCCAGCCAGAATAAAAGTTGATGCACGTAACATGCC
>JBIIWK010000290.1:0-4119 GCA_044338955.1 Burkholderiaceae bacterium | reverse complement strand
TCAAACGTCTTACCAGACGCCTTGCGCTCAGCTCAGCACTCGTCGCCCTCGGACTGGTTTCGGCCGTCAGTCAGGCAGCCTTTCCAGACAAGCCCGTCACGATCGTCGTGCCCTATGGCGTAGGGGGCAGTTCAGATGCTCAAGCCCGTGTTGTGGCGCAAGCGCTCAGCAAAAAATGGGGCCAACCGGTGGTGGTGGATAACCGCGCAGGTGGCCAGACTGTGATCGGCACAAGCCTAGTTGCCAAGGCAAAACCAGATGGTTACACCATCTTGTATGTCGCGTTCGCTTGGATTAGCAATCAGTTTTTAATTAAAGAATTGCCCTACAAGGCCTCAGATTTATCTCCAATCACCACGCTCGGAACCTATCCCTTGGCGCTGATGGTTCGCAGTGATGTGCCGGCCAATACGGTTGCCGAGTACATTGCCTATGCCAAAGCACAAAATCGTCCGATGAATTTTGGTATCTCAACGATCGGTGCAAGCATGCATTTCGCCGCACTCGAATTCTCAAATCAAACCGGTGTACCGATGGTGTTTCCGCCCTATAAATCTGGCAGCATCGGCGCCTTGAATGACTTGATTGGCAAGCAAATCGACGGTATCTTTGAAGGTGCCGTGTTTAAGCCCCATGCCGACGGTGGTCGAGTCAAGGCGTTATTCATGGGTCAAAAAGACAGAATGCCTGGGTGGGATCTACCGAGCGCCACTGAGGTGGGCTTGCCAAACTTTGATATGACCGCGTGGTACGGGCTCATGGTACCTAGCGCCACGCCTACTGCCATTCAAGAGCAACTCTCAGCCGATGTAAGAGCCGTGCTGGCGCAAGCCGATGTGCGTGAGCGTTTCGCAGGGCTTGGGGTCATTGCAGACGGCATGAGCCCGAAACAGTTTGAAGCCTTCTTAGCGAAAGAGTATACGAAACTAGGCAGCTTCATTGAGCGCAACCGCGCCCAGTTAAGTCAGTAACTACCGCCTGTCACTCATCTGAATTGCTGCTGCAATAACCGCCTTCTAAGAGTGACAGGGCTTGTTTCGATAATCACCGCTAGGGATGGCTAATTCAGTGAGCGCGTTACACAGACTTTTATCGATTGGTGATTTCGAGCGTCAAGCGAAACGCCAACTGCCAAAAGCAGTCTTCGAATACGTGCGCGGTGGTACCGAAGATGAAGTCGCGCTCATCGGCAATCGCGCCGTCTTTGATCAGCTTGTGTTTCGGGCTCGCGGGCTGCGCAATGTCTCTGCGCGCAGTCAGTCGGTCACGGTATTGGGACAGACCTATGCAAGCCCCTTTGGCTTTGCGCCAACGGGGGTCAACGCAATTGTTTGCCACGACTGCGACAGTAAGCTTGCACGCGAGGCTGCCCGCTCGCAACTCCCCTATATCATTAGCGGGGCCTCGAACGTCGCCATTGAGACCTTGGTCAAACTCGCCCCACACTGTTGGTACCAAGGTTATTTTCCGGGCGACCGCACGCGAATCGGCAACATCGCAGACCGCCTTGACGCAGCGGGTGTAAAAACTATCGTCGTCACGATTGACACCTGCGTAGGCGCCAATCGTGAAAACAATCAGCGCAACGACTTTACGATCCCGTTTCAACTCACGGCTAAGCTGATCGGCAGTGGCTTGATGCATCCACGTTGGTTGCTTGAGGTATTTGCTAAAACGCTGTTGACCACGGGCACGCCACGGTTTGTCAACATGTACGAAACCATGGGGCCCTCTATTACAGAAAACACAGCCGACGGCTTTCGTGCGGGGCGCGATCGGTTGAGCTGGGAAGATCTGAAATGGCTACGAGATCGCTGGCCCGGCCATCTCATTGTGAAAGGGGTGATGCACCCTCAAGACGCCGAACTCGCCGCTGCCACGGGTATGGATGCGCTGATTGTTTCGAATCATGGTGGTAGGCAACTCGACGGTGCGATTGCGCCTCTGCAAGCCCTACCCGAAGTGGTTCACAGCGTACCCAAGACCTTGCCGGTATTGATTGATGGTGGCTTCAGGCGCGGAACCGACGTGCTCAAAGCCATCGCCCTTGGTGCCAAACTTGTTTTTATGGGTCGCCCTCAACTTTACGGCGCCGCGGTCGCAGGTAGCGAGGGCATCGCGAAGGTTGTCGATATTTTGCGTACCGAAATTGATCGCGACTTGGCTCTACTGGGTTGTAAAGATCTCAACGAGGTCACACCAGACCTGCTCAGTGTTCGCGGTGCCCCGCGCATCGAACAGGTCTAGCGAGTGTTTCTCAAGCTCACGGCAAGACGGCTTGAACAGTTTTAACAAAGCGCTCGCCGATCCGTTCAATATCAGCTTCGGTACAAATAAAAGGTGGCGCCAACAACACGTGATCGCCTCGCACGCCGTCGATCGTGCCCCCTGAGGGGTACGTCAGTAGCCCGTGCTGCATGCCACTGACCTTCAACTGAGCGTGGATTTTTAATCGAGGGTCGAAGGCCGCTTTGCTTAAACGGTCTTGCACAAACTCTATGCCAACAAACAACCCTCTGCCACGGACATCGCCGACGTGAGGGTGATCAGAAAACTTCTCTCGCAGCAATTGACGTAGTTGCTCACCACGCTTTTTCACATTGTCTAACAGATGCTCTTCTTGAATCACACGCTGCACAGCGAGCGCACCAGCGCACGCAGCCACATGTGCAACGTAGGTGTGCCCATGTTGAAAAAAACCGCTGCCACCCACAATCGTGTCGTAGATACGTGTCGAGGCAATCATTGCACCGATAGGCTGATACCCCGCACCAAGACCTTTTGCAATCGCAATAATATCGGGCGCCACGCCATCTTCGTCGCAAGCAAACAGATGGCCTGTTCTGCCCATACCAGACATCACTTCATCCAAAATCAGCAGCACACCATAACGATCGCAGACGGCACGAATCTTCTTTAAATAGTCACCCACGGGCGCAAGCGCCCCTGCCGTCGCCCCGACAACGGTCTCTGCGACAAAAGCCGCCACCGTCTCAGGGCCGAGCTCAAGGATCTTCGCCTCAAGCTCAGCCGCTAAGCGTTGTGCGTACTGCGCATCATCTTCTTGCGCGCCCTGCTCGCGGTAGGCGTAACAAGGCGACACATGGTGCGCAGCAACCAGCAACGGCAAAAAGGGTTCTCGACGGCCTGCGTTACCACCAATCGCTAAGGCACCTAACGTATTGCCGTGATAGCTTTGACGTCGGGCAATAAAATGTTTGCGTTGGGTTTCACCGCGCTCGACAAAATATTGTCGCGCTAACTTGAGCGAAGCTTCAATGGCTTCAGAGCCACTCGAAACAAAGAACACATGATTTAAATCACCCGGCGAAGCTCGCGCGAGTGTTGTGGCGAGTTGCTCGGCGGGCTCGTTGGTAAAAAATGAGGTATGCGCGTAAGCGATCCGATCAAGTTGTTGCTGAATCGCGCGTACGACTTGTGGATGGCTATGCCCTAAGCACGACACCGCGGCGCCACCTGAGGCGTCAAGATAGCGTTTGCCTGTACTGTCGACCAATTCAATCCCGCACCCCTCAACAACAGTGGGTAACTGTTGTTGAGGCGAACGATGAAAGACATTAGACATAAGGGCTAGTCGGCCTTGATATTGAGTGTTTGAACCAGCTGTTTATATTTGACTAACTCGCTTTGTACAAAGGCAGAGAAGGCTTCGGGTGTGGCTGCACCCTCAGTTTGTAAGCCTTGCTCCTCGAGTGTTTTTTTAGTTTTCGGATCTGCCATCGCCGCTTTCACTGCCTTGTCAATTTGCGCAACCAGTGCCGGCGGCATCCCCTTTGGTCCCATGATCGAGTACCAATTTGTCACATCAAAACCCTTGATCCCAACTTCGGTAAACGTCGGAACATTTGGCAATTGCGACAATCGCTTTGGGGTTGAAATTGCAAGCGCTTTGAGTTTGCCAGAGCGAATTTGCTCAAGCACCGGTGGCAACGTGTCAAAGTTCATCGTAATTTGCCCCGCGAGCAAATCAATGATGGCCTGCCCGCTACCCTTGTAGGGAATATGGTTCAGCGAAATACCCGCAATTTGTGAAAACAACGCACCCGCTAAGTGCTGGGTACTACCAATACCAGACGAGCCATAAGTCAAGACACCGGG
>JBIIWK010000288.1:0-4121 GCA_044338955.1 Burkholderiaceae bacterium | reverse complement strand
GACCCGAGCCCTGGCGGCAGAAGCAACAAAAGCTAGCTACGCGAGTGCCGGCATTGCCATACCGTCAAACCCAAATACCGTCGAAACATTTACGGCCTTTGTCAGTCAAGAAGTTCAAAAGTGGGCGACAGTGGTTAAGCAGTCGGGCACGGAGACGCAGTGATGTTTGAACCGATTTTCAAAAACACCGTTACCCTCATCACCGGCGCGAGTCGTGGGATCGGACTGGCCTGCGCGCAACGCATTGCGCAGCGTGGCGGACACGTCATTGGCTTGGCCAGGCGCCCCTTTGACGGAGAGTTTCCCGGCGACTTTTACACCGCAGATTTAGCGGATGAAGCCAGCACCGCTGAAGCCTTAGCGCTGATCACACAGAAGTTTTCGATCGACCACTTGGTTAACAATGCCGGCAAGAGCACCACAAGCTTGCTTGAAGAAACAAATTCACGCGAATTCAACGAAATCATCCAGATCAACATGCGTGCGCCAATGCAATGCTTGCAGGCTTGCCTGCCCTCAATGACTAAGAAAGGCTTTGGTCGCGTGGTCAATATCAGCAGCCGTGCAAGTTTAGGGATGCTCAGGCGCACAGCCTATGCAGGGGCTAAAAGTGGCATCGTTGGCATGACCAAAACTTGGGCGCTTGAGCTCGGCAGTCGTGGCATCACCGTCAATGCGGTGGCTCCGGGGCCAATCGAGACTGAAATGTACAGAAAAAATAATCCCCTTTCGCCACAGCAAATGACCGATTTTTTAGCGCGAATCCCCGTCAGACGACTGGGCAAGCCCGAGGATGTCGCCAATGCGGTCACCTTTTTGCTGTCACCCGAAACGGGCTTTATGACAGGCCAAGTGCTTTATACCTGTGGCGGACTGACAGTTGGGGCAGCGGCAGGTTAAAATACTCGGCTAGTCTTGAAACCATCATTATCCGGACGTACTCAAACTGTCGCACCTCATCGAAACATTACCCACGCTCACGCAGATTTCCCCAGATCTGACTCCCGAACAAGAGCATTTCAGCGAGCTTGTTAAGCAGGCCGAGCGCCTGACTCTTAAAATTAGAGGGCTACGCAGCCTAGTCGACCAACATCGTACGGTGCATCAAAGCACACTTAAACCCCTGCAAAAGCGCCAAGAAACGCTACGTAAAAGCATGGTCATCTGGCTTGACCAGCGCCTAGAGAAAGGCGGCCTACCGACACGACATCAAAAGCTGATGCATCGGCTGATTTGTAAACTTGCACTCGATTTTGCCCTCGCGGGTGACCACAACATGCGTGCGTTACACGATGCCCATAGCGACCAATCGCTGGCAGACATCCAGCAAGCGCAGGCACGTGAAGCCCAAGCATATTTTGAACAAACCATGGGCCGCGAGCTCGAAGAAGACGAGCCTTTTGAAACCGTCGATGACGTGTTGCACGCAAAATTTGAGCAACTGCGCAAGCAAGCCGAGCAGCGCGAAAGTCAAAAAGAAAAACGCAAAAACAAGCGTACTAAATCAGCGAGCCAACTACAAGCCGAACAGTTACTTGCCGATGCCCAAGGTGCGTTGCGTACCATCTATCGGCAGCTAGCAAGTGCTGTGCACCCTGATCGCGAAAGCGACCCTGCTGAGCGGGCCCGTAAGACGCAACTCATGAGTGATGCCAATACGGCCTATGGCCGCGGCGATCTGCTGACCTTGTTGCATCTGCAACTCGAGGCTAATCTGACTGAAAAGCAAATCGCCAGCAACTTGGCGCACGATAAAATTGTGGCGCTTACCAGCGTTATTGCCCATCGTACTCAGGGCATTCAACGCGAATTGCGCGATGTTGAGCTTGATGCCATTAGCGAGTTTGGTATGTCATCGGCAGCGACTGTGACCGAGGCCTCATTAAGTCGTCACTTAGCCACTTTGCAACGCCGTTTTCACTCAGAAATCACCTCGATTAAAAGCGACCTGCTCACGGTGCGCGACGATGCTGGGCTAAAACGCTGGTTGAAAGAACAAGACGCCGAATAGCCCTCAGCACTCAAACGCTGAGGCATTTAGCAAACAATAAGACTGATGGTCGAGCGGGCCTGGCCCTTAGCTGAGCGTGCCCCGTCTCATTGGCTTAAAACCTGCCCAAGACTCTGTCTCTTGGCCGCACGCGACGCCTCACTTCTCTAAAGCTCGTTCAATCCGGTGTTTAGCGACAGTGGTTCGGGGCACTTTAAAGTCAAACCAGTTACGCACGTCTTCGTCCAAACCAATGCCATGCATAAAGTTATAAATGGCCTTTCTGAGCCCTACCCCTAAGGCCGCATGATCGACCCCAGTTGGGTCCGTAAACAAGACATCGTTTTGTGCAAAACTCACCGGTGGCAAAGGCTTAAGAGTCACGCCGTACTCTTCGGGGTTCAGCCCCACAGGCGAATGCACCGTGCACGTAAACCGGTGAAAAAATCCACTTTGAATACAGCCATTCGCAAACAGTTGCCGCACCAGTTCAAGCGCGTCAATCGTATCTTGCACCGTTTGCGTCGGAAACCCATACATCAAATAGGCGTGCACCAAAACACCTGCATCGCTAAAGGCCCGTGTGACCCGCGCCACCTGATCAACCGACACACCTTTTTTCATCAAGTTCAGCAGCCGGTCAGAGGCGACTTCAAGTCCACCCGACACTGCAATGCAGCCACTTTGCGCAAGCAGGTCGCACAAATCCGGTGTAAAGGTTTTTTCAAAACGGATATTGCCCCACCATGAAATCCCGGTATCGCGCTTTAACAGTTCAGTCGCAAGCGCTTTAAGTGATTTGGGGGGAGCCGCTTCGTCAACGAAATGAAAGCCAGTTTGCCGGGTTTCTTGAATAATCGTTTCGATCCGATCAACCAACACTGTGGCAGAGGCGCTTTCGTAACGACCAATGTAATCCAGGCTGACGTCACAGAAACTACATTTCTTCCAGTAACAGCCGTGCGCCACAGTGAGCTTGTTCCAGCGGCCATCGCTCCAGAGACGATGCATGGGGTTCAGCATATCCAGCAATGAGAGATAACTGTCAAGAGGCAAGCCATCCCAAGTGGGCGTACCGACTTCTTCAAACGGCACATCGGGCTCAACTAAATTGATGTACTGCACCCGCTGCGAATCGGTATCGCGCACGAAGGTGCGGACCAATCGCTGCCTTGAGCGCTGCCCTTGCAGATACGCCAGCAACGACAACAAAGGACGCTCGCCCGAGTCAAGCGTGACGTAATCAAAATAATCGAAGACGCGCGGATCACTGAGTTCGCGCAATTCGGTATTGACAAAACCGCCACCTAACAAGGTCACGATTTTGGGGTTGTAAGCCTTAATTGACTGGGCAATACGAAACGCGGCATAGACCGAGCCCGGAAACGGCACAGAAATTAACACCACCGTGGGTTGATGCGCGCTGAGCGCCTCTAGGGTTAAACGTGCAAGCGTTTCATCAATTAAATTTTCAGGCGCGGCCAAGGCTTGGGCCAAGGGGTCAAAGCTTGCCTGACTGGCAGCCAGAGACTCGCCATAGCGCACAAACTCAAAGCGCGGATCAATCCCATCGCGCAAAACGTCTGCCAAATCGTTCAAGTAAAGGGTGGCCAGATGCTTGGCCTTGTCATTTAAGCCAAGTGCGCCAAACGCCCAGGCTAAGGGGTCCCCCCCTTCGTCATCCACATAGACATCTAGGCTTGCAAAGCGTGGGCCTTCTGGCAAGTACTGCCGGCTCGCAATGCGATGGGCCAAGGTTGAATCGCGCCCCTGCAAAAATGCAATGACGGGCTCAATGGTTGCAAGGTAGCGTGGCCGCTGGGCAACAAACGCCTCGATGGTTTGGCTATATTGGGCTGGGGGCAAAAGATCAACAACCGCCGCCACTTCAGCGAGGCCTTGGCGTGACAACAAACGAAGCACGAGGGCCAGTGCCAAATCTTCTTGTACCGCCTCAAAGCCCCGCGAACGCAAAAAGCCTGTCAGATAGGCGGTTGAAGGGTACGGCGTATTGAGCTGCGTCATCGGTGGGATGAGGGACAACACACGGATTGGAAGAGCAGTCATGGCACCTGAAAGACTAAAAATAAACGACGCGGACGATCAAGGACTTGGCAGCACTCACGGGCGC
>JBIIWK010000289.1:0-4121 GCA_044338955.1 Burkholderiaceae bacterium | reverse complement strand
GGAGTGGCGGTGGCCTTGACATGCTTAGCCTTGAATCTACTCGGGGATGGTTTGCGAGACGTCTTAGATCCACGGTTGCGAGTACAAATTGGCTGATCCTATCCTTCAGATTGACAACTTGCGTGTCGTTTTTGGCTCGGGGCGTTCAGAGCAAGTTGCCGTCGATGGTGTGAGCCTGACTCTTGCAGCAGGTGAGGTGTTAGGGGTTGTCGGCGAATCAGGTTGCGGAAAAAGTTTGACGGCCTTGTCGATACTGGGCCTAGTCCCCAAGCCGACAGGCCGAATTCAAGGCGGGCATATTCTATTTAACGGAAAAGATCTCGCTCAAGCGAACGAGGTCGAGATGAATCGCATTCGGGGCAAAGATATTGCGATGATTTTTCAAGAACCGATGACGGCGCTGAACCCAGTGATTAAAGTGGGTGAACAAATTGCTGAAACTATCAGAGTGCACGAGGGTGTGAGTCGTCAAGTCGCGCGCCAACGTGCGCTCGAGTTGCTTGAGCGAGTTGGCATGAGCCATCCAAGTCAGCGCATCGATCAATATCCGCATGAACTGTCGGGCGGAATGCGTCAGCGCGTCATGATTGCGATTGCCTTGGCCTGCCGCCCTAAAATTTTGATCGCAGATGAACCAACGACGGCTTTAGATGTCACGATACAGGCCCAAATTCTTGCGTTGTTAAAAGAGCTACAGCAAGAGTTTGGTATGGCGATGATGTTGATTACGCATGATCTAGGAGTTGTCGCGCAAGTGGCGGATCGAGTCGCTGTCATGTACGCCGGGCGCGTTGTCGAAGAGGGGTCAACCATTGAAGTGTTCGAGCAACCAGCGCACCCCTACACGCGCTCTTTGCTGACAAGCATTCCCTCACTTGATCAAGAGTACTCGCGCTTGCAGACGATCCAGGGCATGGTGCCCAGCTTGGCGAATCTGCCTTCGGGTTGTCGTTTTCATCCTCGCTGCCCTGATGCGCGAGCTCAGTGCGCGCAGTACACGCCGCGCGACATGACGATCGGGCTTTCGCACCGAGCAGCCTGTCTGGCTTTGAACGGTTATCGAGACAATGACTAAGCCCTTATTAAGCGTTAGAGGTCTGGTGAAGCACTTTGCCTCGCGGGCGGCAGGCGTATTTAATCGCACCGTCACGCACGTACGTGCGGTCGATGGTGTCGATTTTGATATTCAACAGGGCGAGACCTTTGGCTTGGTCGGAGAAAGCGGATGCGGTAAAACGACGACGGGTCGTTTGGTCTTGCGCATGATTGAACCCACCGCGGGTAGTATCAAGTTTAACGATCAAGAGTTGTTGTCCTTGTCTGCTGAAGAGATGCGGTTGAAGCGTCAGCAGATGCAAATCATTTTTCAAGATCCTTACGGCTCACTGGATCCGCGCATGACGGTCAGTCAGATCGTAGAAGAGCCCCTACAAATACATCATATCGGGGATCGAGCAGCACGCAGCAAGCGCGTGGCAGAACTTCTGGATATGGTTGGCTTGCGTAAAGAGTACTCGCAACGCTATCCACATGAATTTTCTGGAGGACAACGACAACGCATTGGGATTGCACGGGCGTTGGCTTTGAATCCGCGCTTTATTGTGGCTGACGAACCCGTTTCAGCGCTTGATGTGTCGATCCAGGCGCAGATCGTGAATTTGCTGATGGACTTGCAAAAAGACCTAGGTTTAACCTATCTGTTTATTGCGCATGATCTTGGGGTGGTCAAGCACATGGCCGATCGCGTCGCTGTCATGTATTTGGGGCGAATCGTTGAAGTTGCCAGTAAAGCTTCGTTGTATCGCTCTCCTCAACATCCGTATTCGCAAGCATTATTGGCGGCGGTGCCGTTGGCACGGCCCTCGCAGCGGCAAACCTTGACGCTGCTAAAGGGCGAGATTCCGAGCCCAAGCCAACCTCCTTCGGGATGTCATTTTCATACACGGTGTCCGCAAGCTCAGTCGCGTTGCTCGCAAGAGGCACCCAAGTTGCTAGAGATACTTCCTGGTCATCAGGCCGCGTGTCATTTGTTGATTCCAATGAAGATGACTTAAACCATTGCAATGAGAGGCCGTATGTCAAAAGCTGTTAGCAGAATTAGTTCAGAAATCGACTTTAACCTTGAAGGTAAGCAAGTTGGTTTTTTGCGATTGCCGCACTCAGTACACCGCTCGGCCTATGGCTGGATCCCGATCCCTGTGGCTTGTATCAAAAACGGTGAAGGCCCAACTGTCTTGCTGATGGCGGGCAATCATGGTGATGAGTATGAAGGGCAGATTGGCCATGGGGTCTTGCTAAGAACATTAGAGGCACAAGATATCCAGGGACGAATCATCTTTTTAACCTCGGCTAATTTTCCAGCAGCGATGGCAGGGATGCGGACGTCTCCAATTGATGAGGGCAATTTGAATCGTTCGTTTCCGGGCGATGTGAATGGCGGCACAACGGCCCAGATCGCCTGGTATATCGAGCACGTGTTGTTGCCGCAGTGCAACTATGTGTTTGATCTTCATTCGGGCGGCAGTTCATTGATGTACTTGCCCAGTGCGCTTTGCCGGCGCCAAAGTGATCCAACAAAAATGGGTCAGGCAATTGAAATACTCAAGCTAATGGGTGCGCCTGCAGCCTATGTTGCAGACTCACCGCAGGGCGATGATCGCACCTTGACGGCTGCGGCCGGTCGCCAGGGTGTTGTCCACTTTGGCAGTGAGTTAGGCGGAGGAGGGACCCTGACACCGGCGGCACTGCGCGTCGCGATTGATGGCGTACGTAGAGCGCTAAAACATTTGGGTATTTTAAAGTCGTCGGTTCAAGTTGAGCCTGCGGCGCCGACGCAATTGCTTCAAGTGCGTGGCTCGGATTACTTTGTGTACGCACCTGATTCGGGGTTGTTTGAACCCTTGGCTGAGTTGGGCGATGTTGTCAAAGCAGGCCAAGCTGCCGGAAGAATTCATTTTCTTGACACCCCGTGGCGCGAACCCAGCGTTGCCTACTTTAAGCACGATGGCGTTGCGTTATGCAAACGGATGATGTGTCGCACTGAGCGTGGCGATTGTTTATTTCATTTGGGCACCCCTTTCGAATACTAGAATCTTTACAAGGATGCATGATGAGTCAAAGCATGATTTGGACGCGCGTCGATTACGAGAAAGATGGCAAGCAAAATGGCTGGCTTCAATTGCCGCACTCGGTGACGCGCTCGGCGTACGGAAATATTTCTATTCCGTTGACGGTGATTAAAAATGGCAAAGGGCCAACAGCCTTTTTGATGGCGGGCAATCATGGCGATGAGTATGAGGGCCAGGTGGCCTTATGCAAACTGATTCAATCGCTCGAACCTCACGATATTCAAGGTAGAGTCATCATCATCCCTGCGATCAATCTTCCGGCTGCGATGGCTGGTGTGCGCGTGTCGCCGGTTGATCAGGGAAACCTTAATCGTTCTTTTCCGGGTGATCCAAACGGCACGGCCACCTTTGCCATCGCGCACTATATTGATACGGTGTTGTATCCGATGGCTGATATCCATCATGATCTGCATTCGGGGGGCTCATCGTTGCAGTATTTGCCCTTTGCCTCGATGCGTCAAAGCCAGGATGCGGCATTGAATGCCCGCGCAACCAGTGCGCTGAAGGCGTTTGGGGCACCCATTGGTTTGATCTGGGCTTATAGCCCTGATTCAAGATTGTCGTCAGTCGCAGCGGTTAATCGTAATTTGGTCGCCTTGGGGGGGGAGTTTGGCGGCGGCGGTTCCGTCACGTCATCGGGAGTCCGGATTGTCGAGCAAGGCTTAAAAAACTTGTTGGCCCACGCGGGCATCATTGAGGCGTCCCGCGCGGTAGGCCCTTACGCAGGGCCCTCACGCTTGATGGAAATCAAAAGTCGCGACTATTATGTTTATGCGCCAGAGGCAGGCTTGTTTGAGCCGGCTGTCGAACTTGGCGATACCGTGCGGCGCGGTGATGTCTGTGGCAACGTGTATTTTGTCGATAATCCTGGGCGCGCGCCCGAGCCGTGTTATTTTGAAGGTGACGGCATGGTGATTTGTAAGCGACATTTTGGCCGTGTTGAGCGGGGTGATTGTGTTGTGCATCTGGCAACAGACGTTGCTTAGGTAACCA
>JBIIWK010000287.1:0-4132 GCA_044338955.1 Burkholderiaceae bacterium | reverse complement strand
CCACCGCGGTTGTCTCATTTTAATAAGCTAAACGCTATTTTCTTTCACTTGGCACGTTGATATACCCAAAAGGGCAATGCCGGCAACGGTTACCACAGCAGACCCCACGCTTTAAGTGGGCGTAGCTTGTCAGCACTTGGTAGCCCGATGCGGAGTCGATATAGGTGTCTTGGCCCTTTTCACAGGCGCGACGATGAAGTTCTTCAATACTTGGCATGAGCAATGTTTGTTATATATCTAACACGGGCTTAACAAGGTTGTGTACTCTCAGCATCTGCTGGTACCGCCCTCGTATACTATTCAAGAAATAGTATCAAACAAATTCATGTTCAATGATTGACTTCTTTCTTCTCAGTTTGCCGATCTTTGGCATTGTGGCGGCCGGCTGGGCTGCTGCGAGCCTCGGTTGGGTGCCTGCTGGCGCAATCGATATCTTAGGCACCTTCTCGGTGCGCTTTGCTTTGCCAGCGCTAATCGCCCGCCTGATCTCAACCCAACCTCTGTCTGTGGCCTTCGACGCGCACTTCTATTTTGGGTACCTTTTTTGCGGGCTCAGCATCTTTTGTCTGGTGTTTTTCGTATCCCGCTTTGTTAACAAAAACACCAGCATTGCAGCGGCGCACGCGACCACCGCCTCGTTAGGCAACGTTGGTTTTCTGGGCCCATCAATTATGCTCGCTTTCTTCGGCGCCCGTGGTGCTGGCCCTCTTTCAATGGCGATCATGGTAGAGGTGATGCTTCTGTTGTCGCTAGGCAGTGCGCTGATGAGCGTTGGCGAACATACCAATGCAAAAATCAGTCAAATTATTTTTCGTAGCACGCTGTTGAATCCAGTCGTGTTGGCCATTTTGGTCGGTGTGTCGTTGGCCGCAACAAATACTGTTCTGCCGCTACCATTAGAGCAATTTCTTACCATCATGGGGGGAGCCGCCGGACCAACCGCACTCTTTGCACTGGGCGCCGCCCTAGCGGTTCAAAAGTTCGACCGCGCTGGGATTGTTGCTGCGTTATCGATTGCCGTGGCTAAACTCGCGCTGTATCCCGTACTAGTTTGGTTGGTGCTTGCCAAGCTGTTGGGACTTGACCCGTTTTGGTGGCAGACAGGCGTTGTGATTGCCTCACTGCCCTCAGCCGGGCATATCTTTGTACTGGCACAGCGCTATCGCGCCGACCCCGAACGCGTGTCGGCGGTGATCGTTGCCTCAACGGTCATCAGCGTTGTCACGGTGCCGTTTGTTGCGTGGTTGGTGTTGGATTAGTCGACTACTAATCGATCTTGACATCCTCCCCGTCCTCAGTCGATGACTGCCGCTTGCGCGGAAAGGGCGGGGATTCCTACGGTGCTCAGGCAAAAGCTGCCTGAGTCACTTCGGTGGGTTCCTGCTTCATTGAGTGGCCTGACTGCACCGACTCTCTACGGGCTAACAAGCGGTATCCCCGCTCTAAAACATTGATCGCGCCAACGACGTCAGCATGATTTTCGTAGTCACAATCGACACACAGGAATTTCGCCTGAGCCTGTCGATTATTTTTTGACACGTTGCCGCAGGCCGGACACCAGACGGGCAGCTTAGCTGCCATCGCCACGTAACCGATGAACTTAGTACCTGCCTCGTGATTCTCTTTTTGCAGTGCCAAAGCCTGGTTATAGACAAACCGACAAGAGCCAGAGAATCTGCGCATGTCGCGCACCTGATCGCCATTTGGCATCAATTCGTATTTGTAGGCTTGCAAGCGTTTCATACCTTGAATTATATTTGCGCGATCAAGGTCGATCACCAACTCGCCTGTGTAAAAGTTGTATTTGTAAGATACAAATTCGGTGAGTCTTTGCAACAAAAACTGGTTTTTTGTAACAAAATATAGGCGTGATGGATTCACAAAAGAAATACCTGACGACCTTCGCTCGATATTTGCTAGCGTTTGCACCGATTTCGAGTCAGAGCTAGATTATCCAATCATCCGTAACAAACTATGGGTAGAGGCTTTGTGGTCGCCAAACTTCTCTGCAGGAAGCTGCGGCGATGCACCAATTTCCGTGATTTACAAGTATATTGAGCAACTGCCAGCGCCACACTCAATTAAAGGCTAAAGAAAGGAAGGCTGCGCCTTCCGCGCTTACATCCCCGCCCTGAACGGCGAGGTTTTACGCGCATATCCGATAAAAAGTTATTGATGAGCTGATCTGCGAGTATCTTCTGCATCTTGGGGTAAGGCTCGATAGATGCTAAACAAAGTCTTCAAGGTAAATCTCAGGACCAGCGTAAGCAACCCACCTGCACATGATGACCTCGGCTAAAAACCCTAACTGAGAGAAAGTCCACTAGAGTTTCGGGTAACTTCAATTGCCCAAAGCCTTTTTGAAGCGAAAAGTGGTCGGCCCGGTGATCCTTAAAAATTTCGCGCAATGTTATTGCGGAGTCTATCTTTAAGCGAAACACCGCTGAATAAATAGCAGTTATATTGACTAAAGCTAGCCAATGACAAGCGCTAGTATGACAACCAATCGATAGAGACACGCAAAAATGACGATCACGCCGTTGTTACAAGACAAAACAATTATCGTGACCGGGGCCTCAACCGGTATCGGGCAAGCCTTTGCCTTCGCTTGTGCTGAGCAAGGCGCAAACGTGGTGGTGGCCGACATGAACGGCGGCGATGACACTGTCGAGGCGATTCAGCAAAAAGGCGGTCAGGCGACTTTTGTTCAGACGGATGTGGCCAATGAGGCCTCGGTACATGCCATGGCGGCGCATGCGCTTAAAACCTACGGTCGCATCGATGGCCTTGTTAACAATGCAGCCTATTTTCGTGAAGTCAAACTCACACCTTTTGAAGAAATCGAGTCAGAGATTTGGGATCGCACCTTTGATGTCAATGTCAAAGGGGTGTGGCACTGTTGCAAAGCTGTGATGCCGGCCATGCGGGCCCAACAGTCGGGCGCGATTGTGAATATCGCCTCAGTGGTCGCGGTGGCGGGCCAACCCGGCTATTTGCATTATGTGGCGACCAAAGGTGCGGTGCTAGCCATGACGAAGGCGTTAGCGAAAGAATGCGGCAGTATTAATGTGCGTGTCAATGTCATTGCACCAGGTTTTGTGATTACGGATGCGACTAAAAATCGTCCGATCGAATGGCAACAAAGTTTCTTAAAAGCGCGCGCACTGTCGCGCGAGCAGCGCCCGCAAGATTTAGTAGGCACAGCAGTGTATTTGCTGTCTGAAATGGCGGGTTTTGTGTCAGGGCAAACCATCGTAGTCGATGGTGGCCATGTGATGTATTAACTGCCGGGCATATCTTTGTGCTGGCGCAACGCTATTGAGCCGACCTCGAACGCGTGTCGGTTGTGATTGTGACCTCAACAGTCATCAGTGCTGTGACAGTGCCGTTTGTCGCATGGCCGGTATCAAGTAAAAAAATCTAACAAAGCCTTCGAAATAAATTCAGGCTGCTCTTCAGTGACCCAGTGACCACTATTTGGCACCAAGCCACCCGTCACGTTCTCGGCCATTCGTTGTACAGATTCAAGAACCTCCATGCCTCGTCCAAAGCTTTTGTCGCCGCCAAGTGCCAACACAGGCATCTTGAGTTTGCCATTGGCTTTGATCATCGCTGCGTTATCTTCTGCATCTTGGGGCAACGCTCGATAGATGCTAAACATCGCCCGCATTGCACCAGGTTTAACGTAGGTTCTTAGATATTCTTTGCGATCTTCTTCACCGATGCAATTTGGAAGATAACCGTAGTTATCAAATAACCAGTTAATAATTAAATGCTCGCGTCCGCCTAAAAACAGTGCCTCAGGAAGATCGGGCGTACGAAATAAGGGGTGATGCCAGCGACGCCCATTTTGTGAAAAATCTGCGCCATCTCCAGGGATCGCCACATCAAGTATTGCCAGTTTTTTAACAGCCTCAGGGTGCTGCGCTGCCAGCGAGAAGGCCGTTGGGCCGCCCCAGTCATGACCAACTAAAAAGAATGAATCAATATTTAGCGACTTGAGCAAACGCCAAATATCATCAGACATTGTTTTTTTATCGTAACCAGATACTGGATGGGATGAATCACCCAGCCCACGTAAATCTGGCGCAATCACTCTAAACTTTTTAGAAAGAGCTGGCATCACATAGCG
>JBIIWK010000284.1:0-4138 GCA_044338955.1 Burkholderiaceae bacterium | reverse complement strand
ACGGTCGCCTCTTGCCCACCTTGACCGTAGCACGCAGGGCCAGGCACCGCGCTTGAACTGTCGGGGCCCACTTGAATCAAACCCAGGCTATTAATACGCGAAATACTGCCGCCTCCCGAGCCGATTTCAATCATATCGATCGAAGGCACTTTTAAGGGGATCCCACTGCCCTTTTTAAAGCGTTGCAGGCGCGCGACTTCAAAGTCAGTGGTGACTGCACTTTTACCCTCGTCAATTAAACACGCCTTGGCGGTCGTGCCGCCCATATCAAAACACAGGATCTGCGATAGCTCAGCCATTTGTCCGATCAAAGACGTGGCTTGCACGCCACCGGCTGGGCCCGATTGCACCAGTCTGATCGGATACTCAAGCGCAGTATTAAAGTGCACCGTGCCACCGTCTGATTGCATTAGATACAAATCTTGGTCAATACCAAGCTGCTGAATACCCGCCATCAAGGCCGAGATGTATTTTTTAAACAAGGGCTGTACGTAAGCATTACATACCGTGGTTGCTGTACGCTCATACTCACCGATTTCTGGCATCACCTCACTAGAAATGCAGACCGCCACCTCAGGCAAGAGTTCGGCAAGCGTCTCTTTGATCTGAACCTCATGCTTAGCAAATTGAAATGAGTGCAGCAAACACACCGCAACGGCATCAACCCTTGCCTGTTTAATCGCCTCGGCGATCTGGGGCAGTGTTGAAAGGTCTAAGGGCGTGATCACCGAACCGTCATAACCCACACGCTCTTTGACTTCAAAACACAGCGCCCTTGGCACCAGTGGCTCAACCGGCGTCAAAAACAAATCATAAATGTCGTAGCGCCATTCGCGTCCGATCTGAAGCACATCGCGAAAGCCTGCGGTCGTAATCAGCGCCGTACGCACGCCCTTACGTTCAATCAGTGCGTTAGCCACCAAGGTCGTACCGTGAATCACGTTTTGTACATCGCTTGCCTGCACGCCGTTATTGTCGAGAATCAGCTTGATCCCTGTTAAGACTCCAACCGAGGGATCATGCGGAGTCGTTAAGACTTTCTCGTTACGCAACTGTCCCTGTGCATCGACCATCACCAAGTCAGTGAAGGTCCCACCGATATCCACGCCAATGCGAAAAGGTGCCATCAGTGGTTTAAGCGCCTGACTCATGCTGCACTCCCTTTCGCGACGGACACCAGAGCCTCGGGGTGAGTACCCTTCAGACCATACGCCGTCTGCGCGCTTTGCGCTGACACTACACCATTTTGTAAATCTGTTGCTAAGCTTTGGGGGGCGCGCTCAAGGGGTGAAAACATACCGCCGCCGCCTGGGGTCTCGAAGGTCACAATCTGACCTTTGTTGATGGTGGTGACTGATTTGCCTGGGATACGCTGGCCATCCAGCAAGTCGACGCCAAGCCTTCCGTCGGCCCCACCTAAAAACCCGCGCGGCGGGTATTTGATTCTTTCGTGGCGAATCATGAAGGTCAGAGGCTCGGGCGACAAAGATTGAAACGACAAGCGCTGCCCTAACCCGCCACGATACCTGCCCGCACCACCGCTGTCGATAATCAGGCTTTTCTCAGTGATCAACATCGGCGTTTGATTTTCAAACTGCTCAATGGGATTGTTGGCGATATTGGTCGGAAAGCTTAAACATGCTGGGCCATCGCTTTGCGCGCGCGCGCCATAGCCGCCACTCATAAAAAACATTTTCACAAACTTTCGGTTTGATCGATCGACGCCTTTGAAGTAGACGTTCCAGATCGGCGATCCGCTATCGGCGATCACTCGATCTGGGATGATTTTAGATAAGGCGCCAAAGATCACGAATGGCAGGTAGTGCCCAGACAAGTGCCGACCCCAGACCGGTGCAGGTCGAGTGGGGTTGACTAGCGAACCCTCGGGCGCCAATAAGGTCAAGGGCCTTAATCCCCCGTCATTATTGGGCGAGCCAGGGTCAAAGGCGCACTTAATGGCGTACGCGCTGTACGCAAACGTAAAGTTGTACACCGAGTTGATCGGCTTATCAATTTGCGGATCGGTACCCGCAAAGTCAACCAAAATATCAGACCCAGTTTTTTTGATCGAACAACAAATCGTGAGTGGCTTATCAAAGCCATCGGCGGTAACCTGATCGGTACACTCACCATCAGGGATCGCCTCTAACATTTTTCGCATACTCAACTCAGAACGCGACAGGATCGAATCTGTTACACGTTTGAGGTCTTCAATACCCTCTTGCTGCAACAGATTGAGCAGTTTGGTTTGCGCTAAGTCATAAGCTGCAAATTGGGCGCGAATATCGCCTAGCGTTTCAAGGGGCTCGCGCAAATTCTCTTGTAAAAAAGAAATCACATCAGTATTTTCTTCACCGCGTCGCACGATTTTTAAAATCGGAATACACAGGCCTTCTTCGTAGGCGTCTTTTGCGAAGGGCGATGGTGCACCACCAATATCGACGGTATGAAACGTTGACCCGACAAAAGCAACGAGTTCGCGACCACGAAAAATCGGACGCACCATCGTGATGTCATTCAAGTGTCCGGTGCCCAGCCAAGGGTCGTTCGAAATTAAAACGTCACCCGGCTCAAGGCTATGCTGAGGATGCTTTTGAAGCATCGCCTGCAGGGTTCTGGGCATCGTCCCTAAAAAGGACGGAATCGAGCGGGATGATTGAGCGAATACTCTGCCGTCGGCATCCATCAACGAACACGCAAGATCCCAGTTTTCGCGCACCACCACAGAAAACGAGGTGCGCACAAAGGTTTGTGCCACTTCATCCATCAAACCGGTTAAGCGTCTCCAGACGATGCCGAGTTGAAGCGCACTAATTTCTTTACTCATTGTCTACCTTGTCTTTTTTATACATTTTGCAATCGAATCCGCGGGGGCATAGTAAAACTTAGCTACGATTCAATCAACCTTCGCACCAGAGCGCTTAATCACTTCTGCCCACTTTGCCGTTTCGCGTTTTGAAAGCTCAGAAAACTCTGCAGGCGTGCTGGGTGAAATTTCTGCACCAAAGGATTTATATTTTTCAATCAGTTCTGGATTTTTTAGTGCTTGCAAGACCTCAGCATTTAAGCGCTTGACGATCTCAGGGGGTAGATTCGCTGGGCCGATCAAACCACCCCACGCCACAACCTCATAACCTGCGAGTCCTTGCTCAGCCACCGTGGCAATCGTCGGAAATGTTGGCGAACGTTTATTATCAGTGATGCCGATACCACGCATACGCCCAGACTGTACATGCGGCCCGGCCACGGGCGAATTGCTTAACGCAACCTGCACTGAGCCGCCCATCAAATCCGTCAACATTGCCGGAGCAGACTTATAAGGCACATGTAGCAGTTCGATCCCAGCCAAGCTACGAAAGTACTCCATTCCTAGATGCGAGGTTGTGCCGTTGCCGTCTGAACCGAAAACCACTTTGCCCGGATTCTTTTTGGCGTATGCGATCAGTTCTTGAACAGACGTCACAGGCAAGTCGTTGTTTACGACCATTAAGTTCACGACGCGCAAGGCGTTTGCAATTAAGGTCAAATCTTTTTCAACGCTATAGGGCACCTTACTGAGCAACGAGATATTGGTCGCTAAAGAGACCACATTACCGTAAGCAAGCGTGTAGCCATCGGGCGCTGCACGCACCAGATCCATCGTCGAAATCACATACGACGCACCGGGTTTGTTTTCAATCACAATCGGAACACCCATTTGCTTGGACATCTGCGCGCCAAGAGTGCGCATCAAGACATCGGGCGCACCGCCGGGGGCAGAGCCCACAATCAGGCGAATGGGCTTGTCTGGATAGGCGGCAAAGGCATTCGCCGCAGTGAGAAAAACCAAGCTGGCGATGCAGCACAACAGCGTCGACATTTTTTTCATGTAGGTCTCAAGATGCAGAACGTAGGGTCAACCTAGAATGTACAACCAAAGCTAGAGTAGAATTTTCACTAAATCTTGAATCGCGATCAGAAATACTGTGGCTGCCATGCAGTGTTGCCAACGACAAGCCACTGACTACCTCCTACCAACTCCAAAATATTCACCCGTACAGACGAGGGATCCCATGGCGCAAACGCCAAAAAATGACCAAAAATTAGACCTCGGCGACAGAGAGTCAATTTATCAACCCACACAGAAAGGGCTGATATT
>JBIIWK010000283.1:0-4140 GCA_044338955.1 Burkholderiaceae bacterium | reverse complement strand
GCGGCGCGGGCGGCCAGCACATTAACAAAACTGATTCAGCCGTACGTATCACGCACATCCCCACCAATATTGTGGTGCAGTGCCAAAACGACCGCTCGCAGCATCGCAACCGCGCTGAAGCCATGCAAATGTTGAAGTCGCGTTTGTTTGAACTCGAAATGCGTAACCGTATGGCTGCACAGCAAAAGATGGAAGACGCTAAAACCGATGTGGGCTGGGGCCATCAGATTCGTTCTTACGTTCTCGATCAAAGCCGCATCAAAGATTTGCGCACCAACGTTGAAATTTCAAACACGCAAAAAGTCTTAGACGGCGATCTTGATCCGTTTATTCAGGCAAGCTTAAAACAAGGGGTTTAAAGATGACGCAACTCACCATTCTGACTGGCACCACACGCGGCTTGGGTGCCGTGATGGCAACCCAACTGGCACAAAGCGGCGAACACCTTGTGACGCTATCGCGCGTGGCCTCTGACACGTTAGCCGCGACCGCAAAAGCGCACGGCACAAGCCTGACTCAAATTAACGTTGACCTGGGTGATACGAAAGCGCTTGAGCAAGCCGCAGCTCAGCTCAAGCCTTTGCTGGCCAAGCACACTAGCGTGCGCTTTATTCATAATGCTGGCGTCGTCACGCCGATTGCCCAGTCGCAAGACCTCACCGATATCGCGGTGATCAATCAGGCCTTTCAGGTCAATATCACTTCGGCTATTTACCTTACGGCTTTTGTGTTGGCTGGAGCCGCACAGGCCACCGATCTACGCGTGATGTTGATCTCGTCAGGTGCAGGTCGCAATCCAAGTTCGGGCTGGGGCGTGTACTGCGCCACCAAGGCCGCGATGGATCGCTATGCCGAAGTTGCACAACTGGATCAGGGCAAGCGTGCACGGATCGTGTCGATTGCACCCGGCATGATCGACACCCCCATGCAAGAAAAAATTCGCGCCACCTCAAAAAATGATCTGCCCAGTTTGGATCGCTTTTTAGATGCGTACTCACAGCAAAAATTGGCGACGCCTGAAGGTATCGCAACACGCCTGCTGAAAGTACTTGCCAGCGACGCGTTTGGTGCCAAGGCGATTGACGATGTGCGTGAGCACAACGTCTAAGAGTTTTAACGAGCGCCCACCTTTTACTCAATGCAGATTAAAACCATCATGACCGAAACCACCGCCGCCGTGCCAGACGAAAACCACCTGATCGCTGAGCGACGGGCCAAGCTTGCCGCGCTGCGCACACAAGGGGTGGCCTTCCCGAATGATTTTGTGCCGGCTGATCGGGCGCAAGGTTTGCACACGCAATACGGCGAGCAAGAGCAAGCCGCTCTTGCTGAGGCCAAACACCCTGCCTCAGTGGCCGGCCGCATGATGCTTAAGCGCGTGATGGGTAAAGCAAGCTTTGCGACCTTGCAAGACAGCACCGGCCGTATTCAAATTTATCTGGATCGCAATCATCTCGGTGAAGAAGTTTACGAATCTTTTAAACACTGGGACACCGGCGACATTTTGGCCGTCACGGGTTACATGTTTAAAACCAATAAGGGCGAGCTTTCGATTCATGCAGAAAGCGCTCGCATATTAGCGAAATCGCTGCGCCCCTTGCCCGATAAGTTTCATGGCATTGCCGATCAAGAGTTGCGTTATCGTCAGCGCTACGTTGATCTCATCATGACCGAGCAAACGCGCCAAACCTTTGCTGCGCGTAGCAAAGCGATCAGCGCCGTGCGTCAGGTGATGGTTGACGCGGGGTTTTTAGAAGTTGAAACCCCTATGTTGCACACGATACCTGGCGGTGCTGCGGCCAAGCCCTTCATCACCCACCACAATGCGCTCGACATGGAAATGTTTTTGCGCATCGCACCCGAGTTGTATTTAAAGCGCCTGGTAGTGGGCGGCTTTGAGCGCGTGTTCGAGATCAATCGCAACTTCAGAAACGAAGGTGTGAGCCCGCGCCACAATCCTGAGTTCACCATGATGGAGTTTTATGCGGCCTATACCGACTATCAATGGTTGATGGATTTTACCGAGCAGATTATTCGTGCCGCAGCGATTAGTGCGTGTGGCACCGCCACCCTCACCTATCAAGGCCGCGAACTTGACTTAGCGCAACCCTTTCATCGTTTAACGATTGTGCAGGCCATCTTGGCGCACGTGCCACAATTTAATGAAGCCCAGTTAGCGGATATTGAGTTTGTACGCGTTGAACTTAAAAAGCGCGGCGTCGACGTCAACGCACCAAACCTTGCCCGTGCTGGGCTCGGTGCACTACAACTCGCCCTGTTTGAAGAAACGGCCGAGTCGCAGTTATGGCACCCCACCTACATCATCGACTACCCAATCGAAGTGTCGCCCCTCGCGCGTGAATCCGATACCCGGCCCGGCATCACTGAGCGCTATGAGTTATTTATTACGGGCCGCGAAATCGCCAACGGCTTTTCTGAACTGAACGACCCTGAAGATCAAGCCGCGCGTTTTCATGCGCAGGTTGTGGCCAAAGACGCCGGTGACGAAGAGGCGATGTTTTACGACGCCGATTACATTCGCGCACTTGAATACGGCATGCCCCCTGCAGGGGGTTGCGGTATCGGCATTGATCGTTTGGTCATGCTCTTAACTGACAGCCCAAGCATTCGCGACGTCATTTTGTTTCCGCACCTGCGCAAAGAAGATTAAGTGAACGCGCCTGCTGCAGTCGCAACAGCCAGCAGATCCAAGCGCACAGAGGCGCTGTTACAAGGGCCTCTGTTATCAACCATCTTAAAACTCGCAACGCCCAATGTCTTAGGGTTATTTGCCTCAACAGGCATCATCGCTTACGACGGCTACATCATTGGCTTACTTGGCACGCAGGCGCTAGCCGGCGCAGCGCTGGTGTTTCCGCTTGCCATGTTGATGCAGCAAATGTCGAATGGCGCGCTGGGTGGATCCATCAACTCCGTTGTTGCCCGCGCCTTAGGCTCTGGCGACCGCGCGCTGGCTGAACGCCTCGCACAACACGCGATTGCCACAGCATTAATCATGGCCGCCATTTTTTCCTTGATCGTGCTGGGCTTTGGTGAGTCGATCTACACCTCGCTCGGCGGCAGCGGTGAAAACCTGCAAGTCGCCCTCACCTACTCAACGGTATTGTTTGCAGGCGGGTTTACCGTTTGGTTGACCAACACGCTCTCAGCAATCGTGCGCGGCTCAGGCAACATGGCGATCCCCTCATACATGCTGATTGGTACAGCGGTGTTACATGCTGGCTTATGCCCCTTACTTGTTTTTGGCTGGGGCGCGTTTAGCGGGCTAGGCATTGCAGGTGCCGCAGCAAGTACGGTGGCGGTCAATGTGTTGGCGACAAGCGTGATGCTGGCCTATTTACTCAGGCCGCAAGCCGCGGTCAGGCTGCGATTTAACGGCGCTTGGTCAGTAAACTTATTTCGCACGATTTTACGTATCGGTCTGCCGGGTACTTTGAGCCCTCTGCTCAGCAACAGCTCAATCCTGATCGCAACCGCCTACGTTGGCACCTACGGCATCAGCGCGCTCGCAGGTTTTGGGGTTGCGGCAAGACTCGAATTTATCCTGATCCCCATCGTATTTGGCATTGGCACCGTATTGACCACCATGGCGGCCACCAACATCGGTGCAGACAATCCCAATCGCGCCATTCGCGCGACCTGGACGGGTGCTGCCTTGGTCGCAGTCATCACCGGTACGATCGGCATCACCGTTGGGGTGTTTCCGCTTTTATGGATGCAATGGTTTACCTCTGACCCAGAAATCATCGCCTTCGGTAGCGCTTACCTCAACATCGTCGGGCCCTGCTACGGCTTTTTTGGCGTGGGATTAGTATTATTTTTTGCCTCGCAAGGCTCAGGCAAATTAGGCTGGGTGCTGATCGGCAGCACGACGCGCCTCGTGTTCGTCGCCGTGGCGGGTTGGGCAGCGGTGTACTGGTTAAAAACCGAACCCCCAGCGATGTTCGTGATCGTGGCGATTGGCTTTACGCTTTACGCAACCATCAACGCTATGTCGCTGTACATCGGCCGCTGGGGCTTTAAAGCGTAAAAAGTTTCAACGAACTGCCCCCTAAACCTCGCAATTCAGCGCATAAAAAAATCTACCTGTTCACTTAGAGTCAAGCTGATTTACATCTA
>JBIIWK010000343.1:0-3082 GCA_044338955.1 Burkholderiaceae bacterium | reverse complement strand
TGGCCGGCGAACTTTTTGGGCAGCGCGCCGGGATAGACCTCGTGCATGTTCCTTACAAGGGTGGCAGTGCCGCGATGATTGACTTGCTCGGTTCGCGCATCGAAGCGTATTACTCAACGCCTTCGTCCGCCGCCGCACATATCCAAAGTAAAAAATTAATTGCAATTGCCACGACTGGCTTGACGCGATCTGAGGGCCTGGCATCTTTGCCAACGATTGCAGAGTCGGGCTACCCCGATTTCAACGCCACAAACTGGTATGCCTATGTCGCTCCTGCCAAAACACCGACTGCAATCTTAGATCGTTGGAACACAGAATTTGTAAAGGTACTGACGACCCCGTCGGTTCGAGATGCCTTGCTTGCGATGGGCTTGATTCCAGATCCGATGACCCGCCAAGGCTTAGCCGATTACATGGCTAAAGAGTCAGCAACCTGGAAATCGGTCATTCAAGAGCGCAACATCAAGATTGATTAGTTCGCAGATTTGAGTGGTGAATTTGATTGCAAGACGCACGGGCGAATCAGTTGGCAGATCATCGGGGCGAATGCTGTTACCCACAAAAAATGAGTCAGTCAGATTATTGCGGCCCGCGGCGCACAATTTGAACGCTGCGCCGCTCGTGCTCTTTGTTGTAGCTAAAAGCAAAGGGCATGGGCTTTACGTCAATGGCCTGTCGATAGGCCTGAGCCAGTGATTGTTGTTTGTGTGGGCTGAATTGTTCGAAGGGTAGCGAAAAGCCTCCGTACAAATCGACTTTGCCAATTTTTCTTAATTGGGCGTAGTCAACGCCCGTTTCGTCTTGCACCACCATGGGCGCATTTTTGACGATCATGTCTCGTAAGACAATAAAATTACCATCTTGCAAAAGATGCGATGCCGCCTTGATCAACATTGGGTGCTGCGTCATATGGCTGAGCCAACCGCGCATCGGCTCTTTGACCAGAAGATTCTGATCAGATAAATCAAGACTGACATAATCAAGTGCAACGGTCTTACCATTCTTTTTCAAGACCAGGCGAACAGAATTCCAGGGGCCTGCTGATTTGATAAATTGCCCTGAAGCCGAGTCATAAGTGATTGGATATAGTTCGGCTACGTCATAGCCTGAGTACAGCGCAAAGGTAATTAAAATCGTGGTGATGCCAATGTGCGTGCTTTTTGCGAAGCGGTCAGCTTCAAGTTCGGCAGTAATAAAAAAGGCATTGTAGGCAAAGCGTTTCCATTCGCGTAAAAATTTTGTCTGAAAATGTTGAGCTCTTTCAGGCGACATGGGGGCAAGCAGCGCAGGCTCGCCTGCAGCCTGCATGGCAACCATGACGTAACGGTCGGCGTCAGGATAAAGCTGATTCACAGTGACAAAATCTGGGCCAGAAAAGGGATAAAACACAGTTCCAGTGCCAGAGAATTTAATTTCTGTTTTAGCCCACTCGGTCATTAGATGCCCGTGATCCCTCTGATAAATCGCCCAAGATTCATCTGCGAGTTTTTTATTATCAGCGGTTAAAAATGGAAAGACCTCAGGTCGTGGATGTGAGCCGACTAGATAGTGGCCCTGCGATGCGGGCACGGTTTGTTTGGATGGTGGGCTAGTATTAGATGCTTGCGCTTGTGTGACTGAAAAGCTCACTAAAGTACAAAGTGCTAGCAAGGACGCAGTCGTTTTAAAAGTGCAAGTAAACCAGTTCATTTTTTAGGACTTTATTGAAAAGAAGGGGCCGTAGAGGTTGAATCAACAAAAAAGTTTAGCCTGACGCGACACCACCGTACCGCTCGAACTACCCAAAATATGCACGCGGAACCATGGCCGAAAGATGCATTAAATAGTACTCTAAGGGTTCACTTTTTGAGCTTGATAGCCGTAGAAAGCTATCACCCTTTGATATTTACAGACGAATGGGTGATCTTGGAGCTCTCTAGGATGCGGACAAGAGGCTTGACCGGCTGAGCGGATGCGCTAAACGATCGAGCGGGCCGAGGTGATGCCGCCGTCAACCGTAAAGATAGAGCCAGAGGTATAGGCCGACTTATCTGAGGCCAAATACACACACAGGTCTGCGATTTCTTCAGGGATAGCTGCCCGACCGAGAGGTAATTTAGCCAGCAGCTCGCTTGCGCGGCTTGCGTCACCAAGCTCTGCCTCTGCGCGCCGCCGCAAAACTTTTTCGATACGTGGCGTTGAAACGGCGCCAGGGTTAACCCCTACGACTCGAATGCCGTCACGCAGACTTCTACCACCAATCGCACGTGTGAAGGCCATCAACGCGGCATTACCTGTTGTGCCTGCAACATAGTCAAAGTCAAAATTCTCACCGCCGATCCCGATGTTGTTGATGATGACGCCATGGCCGCGCGCTTTAAAAAGTGGATAAAACGCGCGGGTCATGTCAATGTAGCCCAACACTTTGAGCTCCCACCCTGCGCGCCATTGCGTCGCATTCACATCCCACAAATTCCCTCCGGGGATCGTGCCGGCGTTATTGACTAAGATGTCGATGTCTGCGGCCTGTTCAACGATACGTTCAATCGCGCCAGGCTCAGTCATGTCAAGCGCAATGACTTTGGTGGGCACACCGAAGCGAATCAGCAAGTCGCTTGCAAGCGTATTGAGTCGATCCTCTGAACGAGCTACAACAGTGAGGTGGCAGCCCTCGCGTGCGAAGGATTCAGCAAGCGCTTGGCCGATGCCTTGCGAAGCGCCTGTCACCAAGACTTTTTTTCCTGTCAAATTGAGTTGCATGCCATCGACTCCTAAGATGTATCAGTGCACTGAGCTTTTTAGAACTTGCTGAAGTTCTTCCATGGCGCTAGGGTTATTGAGTGCCGAGAGATCACCGAGTTTCTCTTGCATAAAAATATTTCGAATCAAGCGACGCATGACTTTTTGACTGCGCGTTTTAGGTAAGTCTTTCATGATGTAGACCTGGCTTGGTCGAAAGGGTTTGCCCATTCGATCCGCGACATGGTCTTTAATAAGTGCTTCAAGCGCAGCGGGTGCGCCCTGATAGTCGGGTGACGCAATCACAAAAATCACCAATTTTTGACCTTTGTTTGGGTCAGCTACTCCGATCGCGGCCGCTTCG
>JBIIWK010000282.1:0-4170 GCA_044338955.1 Burkholderiaceae bacterium | reverse complement strand
CGCATGACCCGTGATCTGGGTTGGCATATGTTGGCAGCAGGGCGCTTGATCGAGCGGTTGATTAATCTAAGCGGTATTTTAGTGGCGTTTTTTACGCACGCTGCCGTGTATACACCCAGGGGCTTTGAGACACTTTTGGTATTGTTTGATAGTTCGATTACTTACCGCACCCGTTATCAACGCCAGCAAGATATCCCCGCCTTGATGGATTTGTTGGTGACCGATGAGACCAACCCGCGTTCGATTAACTGCATCTTGCAGGCTCTGATGGGCGAAATCAAGCAATTGCCAAATGGTGACGCGTTGCTCGACGCGTTGCCAGAATTTGACCCGCGCGAAGACTCGGTATTGGTGCAAGTTGAAATGGTACGTACGCTCGGCGTATATGCTGCAAGTGTGTCTGACGAAATTAGCCGGCGGTTTTTTGCGTTGGCCGTTGATAGGCACTTTGTATCATGATCAACATTGAAGTTGAGCACGACTCTCACTATACCTATCAGACAGAGGTCGAACTTGCCCATCACTTGGCATATTTGCGGCCACGAAAATCGGCCTGGCAACAGGTCGTGTTCACAGAGTTAGAGATCTCGCCTAAACCCGATTGCCAAACTGAGAACCAGGATGCTTTCGGTAATCACAGAACCTTTTTCACCTTGTCGGCGCCCCATGTTGCGTTGCTGGTGCGGTCGCGTTCGGTGGTGACGTTGACAGACCGTTATGCGGGCTTCGATGCCAGCCAATCCCTTGCTTGGGAAGGGGTGCGCGATGCGCTTGCGTATGCACTTGATCGCCCTTATGTTGCGGCAAGTGAGTTTTCGTTTTTGAGTCCGTATGTTCCGCGTCTTGCTGAACTGCGGGCGTACGCAGAACGCTCGTTTACACCAGGGCGCAATCTTGCCGAAGCAAGTATCGAGTTGTCTTCGCGTATTCACGAAGACTTTACCTACTCGCCGACTGCGACCGAGGTTCATACCCCAATTCTTGAAGCTTTTAATAAGCGGGCTGGTGTGTGTCAGGATTTTTCACATATCCTGATCGGTTGTTTGCGTTCGATGGGCTTGAGCGCTCAATATGTAAGCGGCTATTTACTGACCAAGCCGCTGCCGGGTACCGTTAAGTTACGCGGCGCTGATGCCTCGCATGCCTGGGTAGCGGTCTATTGCCCGCAGGCGCCGGGTCAGTGGCTTGAGCTTGATCCGACGAACAATGTTTTGGCGGGACCGAGCCATGTGCGTTTGGCGATCGGTCGTGACTTCGGAGACGTGTCGCCGTTGCGAGGGGTGATTCGTGGCGGTGGTGATCATCAGCTTGCTGTCGGTGTGACGGTGCAAACGGTTGATGCAGCACCAGTGAGTCAAGCGCCTGTTGTGTCAGAGCTGAAACCGAGTCAAACACAACGTTCCACGAATCAGAGTCAGCGTCAAAGCTAGAGTCAACGCCATCGTTTTAATTAAAAATAAAGCGATGGTAATGACGTGCCGAGAGGGCGTTGTCCACTCTACGAAAAAAGTTGATTTAACGTAAAGAGGCCACGTTAATCATCGGCTCACCGCGCTTCCAGTAGCCGAGATTTTCAATAAACTTTTGTGCCATGCGGTGCAAGATCGCATCCGAAAACCCTGAGGTGTGTGGCGTGCAAATGACATTTGGCATGTCCCACAACGGCGAGTCGACATGCAGGGGCTCTTGTGCAAACACGTCAAGGTAGGCGCCCGCTAAGTGCCCCTTTTGCAAGGCGGCGATCATGGCAGGTTCGTCAATCACGGTGCCGCGTGAAATATTCACGATATGTGCACCAGGCTTCATGAGGGCGAGCGCGTCTTTGCTGACTAAGTTGGTCGTTTGTTTGGTGAGTGGGCAAGCCAGCACCAGCCAGTCGGTTTCAGGCAAGATTTGATTAAAACCCTCAAAGCTGACGACACGCGTATTTTCAATCACTGAGGCGGCAGACTGACGCACCACAACGATTTTTAAACCGAGTGCGCCTAGCCAGGCGCCAAGCTTTTGTCCGATGGGGCCCCAGCCTACGATCGTTGCGGTTTGACCTTCGAGGTCGGGTGGCAGACCGGTTTTCATAAACGGCGCCCAGACATGGGCACGCTGTGCGGCGGCGAGCTGTGGAAAGCGTCGCGCGAGTGACAGCAATCCTGTCAAGGCGGTTTGAGCCACCAAGCTCGCACTCGCACCAGAAGACGAGGTGACGGTCACCCCGCGCGCCATCAAATCCAGAAACACTTGTCGGTCAACGCCCGCAGAGTGCACATGTACCCATTGCAGTGTTTTGGATTTTAGTAAAGCGTCGTACACATATTGTGTACTGGCTTCAATTTGATGCTTGGTTGAGCCCGCTGTAATGTCGCGCGAAATAAAACAGAAATCCAAATCTTGAGTGCCAGCATGTATGTCTGCAGCACTGACACGCTGATAGCCTTCAGGCCCAAGAATATCGCCCATTTGCGGCGCAAGCTCAAGCGCTGTTTTGTCAGACAAAAGGATGCGCGGAGTGTGGTTCAACACGATATTTGACATGCTCATTTCCTTAACGCGGCGTCGCACCAGAATCAATCACGACTTTTTTCCATTTAAGGTGTTCTGTGCGAATGAACTCTTGAAAATACGCAGCAGTGCCTCCGACCGGGTCAGCACCCTCTTGAACAAAACGATGCTCAAGTGGGATCATCGCGAGGTTTACCTCTTTGTTGAGCTTGTCGATAATTGCTTGTGGCGTACCTTTGGGCGCCAGCATGCCAAACCAAGAGCCGGCCGCGAAGTCTGGAAAGCCATTTTCAGCAACGGTGGGGACGCCAGGCAATGAACGCGAGGGCTTTGGGCTACTGACTGCGATGGCACGCAGCTTACCGCCCCGAATTTGCGCAATCACCGAGGGGATTGTCGCAAACATAAAGTCGATGCGACTGGCGATTAAATCATTGAGCGCTTCAGCACCTTTGTAAGGGATATGTTGTGCGTTAACGCCAATCGCGTCCATCAACATATAGCTCGACAAGTGTGAAGAGGTGCCCGTACCCGTCGAGGCATAATTCAATGTGCCAGGCGGTTTCGCCTTCGTGTACGCGACAAACTCTGCAAAGGTGTTGACCGGTAAGTTGGGGCTGACGACTAATACGTTGGGCACGTCGGCAATGAGCACAACGGGTACCAAATCAGACAAAGGATCGTAGCGGAGATCTTTGAACAGTGTTGGGTTGATGGCAATCGGCCCGACCGAAGCAATGGTCACGGTGTAGCCATCGGCCGGTGAGCGTACGACCATTTCGGTGCCGATATTGCCACCCGCGCCTGGTTTGTTTTCGATCACAAACGGTTGTTTGAGTTGCTCGGCAAGGTTTAGACCAACACTACGGGCGATGATGTCGGTTGTGCCACCCGCCGTAAAGGACACGATGATTTTGACAGGCTTGCTCGGATACTCTGGCGCGTTTTGGGCGTGAGCAGACAAGACGCATCCGAGTACGGAACTTAACAATAGCGAAGCGAGCGATTTAATCACGATAAGAAATATCCGTACGGTCGAGTTTACGTAACAGAGCAGGCCACTCCATCACGCCATAGGCCCGGCGTGTGGTGGGTTGGTAGTTGTTCCAAGTTTCATCCAGCACTTTTTGTGACACTTTTGAAAGCGGGCTATTGCATGACATCGCACCAAGCTGCGCGTGACACGACAGTTCAAGGCGGTGCATCCAGTTAAACGCTTCGCCAACCGTGCGCCCGACCGTCAAGGCGCCGTGATTGCGCAGAATCATGGCTTCGCCCATGCCTAAGTCTTTGCATAAAGATTCTTGCTCGCTCTCATCCAACACGACACCTTCGTAGTCGTGATAGGTGACTTTTAAGAAACGCATCGCGGTTTGGGTCAGAGGCAATAAGCCGCACTCAAGCGAAGAAATCGCCATTGAGGCCCAGCTATGGGTGTGAATCACGCAACCGACATCGGCGCGGGCATGGTGAATGGCGCTGTGGATGACCGAGCCGGCTTTGTTTAAGCCATAGTTGAGATCACCAAAATCGGGGCTGGTCAGGATGTTGCCATGGTGATCAACTTTTAACAGGCTAGATGCGGTAATTTCTTCGTACATCATGCCGTAGGCATTGATCAAAAATGTACCTTCTTCGCCAGGGACGCGGGCTGAAATGTGGTTGGCGGCCATA